>JBBRUE010000359.1:0-6979 GCA_038248085.1 Myxococcales bacterium
CTCTCGCGGAGCGCCTCGGCGCCGAGCTCGTGTCGGAACGTGCGGAGCGGAAGCTGGCGGTGGCGACGCATGCCGAGACCGTCACCCGGCTCGACGCCGAGCGCGCGGTGCGGGAAGTGGCGGAGGCGACGCTCGCCGAGGCCGTCACCCGACTCGGTCCCTTTGCGCCTCTGGCAGAGCGCCTGGGGGCCGAGCTCGAGACTGAACGTGCAGCGCGGAAGCTGGCGGAGGCGACGCATGCCGAGGTCGTCACCCGGCTGGGCGCCGAGCTCGACGCCGAACGGGCCCTGCGGGAAGTGACGGAGGCGACGCTCACCGAGACCGTCACCCGGCTCGAGCCCTTCCAGCCCCTCGCGGTGCGGCTGGTCGCCGAGCTCGAGGCTGAACGCGCCGAGCGGGAAGCCGCCGAGACGAAGGCCTCCGAGGTCACCGCCGCGCTCGAAGACACGAAGACCCGCGCCGAGCGCCTCGAGGCGACCGCCCAGCTCGTCACCGAGAAGGTGAAGGTGCTCGAGGCGCGCGAGGTGATGTCCCTGGCACTGCCCGGCCGTCAGTCGATGGGCGTCGCGCGCCATGGCACCGTCGGGCTCGAGGGGTTGGCCCAGGTGGTGTGCCAGCTGGTGCTGGGCAACGCCGAGGTGAAGCTGGAGCTCGGCACGCCCGGCGGCACCCGCAGCCTGTGGTTCAAGCGCGGGCAGATCGTCGCGGGCGAGTCGACCTTCGATGCCGAAGGGCTGATCGGCCGGGCCCGCCGCGATGGCCTCATCGACACCAGGCAGGACGGCGAGCTGCGCATGCTGCGGGGCGCCACGCCGCGGGAGCAGCTCGACGCGCTCAAGGGCCGCGGCTTCATCCGCGACATCGAATCGGTGCCCCTCGTGCAGCGCTACACCGAGCAGGTCGCGCTCGACGCCTTCACCGAGGAAGAGTCGCTGTACCGTATCGTCGAAGAGTCCCCGGGCCCGGAGGTGTTGCTCGCCACCGTGCCCCGCCCCACCCTGCCGATGCTGGCCGAGTCGCTGCGCCGCGCGGTCACCCCCGACGTGATGCTCGAGCGCCTGGGGGGCGGCGAGGCGGTGCCGGTGCCGACCGACTCGGAGCTCGACCTGCGCGCCCTCGGCTTCTCGGAGCGCGAACGCAAGATGCTCACCTGGGTCGACGGCGAGGCGACGGTGGAAGATCTCTCGCTGGCCTCGGGCCTCAAGCCCGACGTCGCCTTCCGCTCGCTGCTGGTCGCGAGGCTGCTCGGCATCATCCAGGTCAAGCCGGGCACGAAGAAGCCCAACGAGCCGAGCTCCGGTCAGCTCGAAGTGCAGCGCCTCGAGGCGAAGTTCGACGAGGTGCAGGACGCCGACTACTTCACCATTCTCGGGCTCTCGCGGGCCGCCGGGAGCGAGGACGTGCGCCGCGCCTTCCAGCGCCTCGCGCAGGAATTCGACCCGCTCCGCTTCTCGGGACACCCCGATCCCGCGCTCCAGCAGCGGGCCCAGGTCGTGGCCACCCTGCTCGAAGAGGCGGCCCGGGCCCTGGAAGACGACCGGCGCCGCGTGGAGTACGCCCGGCACCTGCTCGACTGACCGAGTCGCCAAATACTCGAAATTGCTTCAATCCCCGGGCTGCACGGTTTGCGTGTGGAGCGGCGAGGCGTTAAGAGAATTGGGCATGGTTCACGAAATTCTGGTGTGGCCGAACCCGGTCCTGAAGCAGAAGGCGCATCCCGTCGCGAAGGTCGACGACGAGATCCGCCAGCTCATCAAGGACATGTTCGAGTCGATGTACGCCGCTGATGGTGTCGGGCTCGCCGCTCCGCAGATCGGAGTGCTCAAGAACATCATCGTCCTCGACACCACGCCGCGGCAGCCCGACTCCCGGCCGGTGGCGATGGTCAACCCCGAGATCCTCACGCTCGAGGGGAAGCTCCTCGACAAGGAAGGCTGTCTCTCGGTGCCGGGCGAGGCCGAAGACGTCGAGCGCGCCGCGATCGTCACCGCGCGCTACCTCGACGAGAACGGTGACACCAAGACCATCACCGCCGACGGGCTGCTCTCGATCGCCATCCAGCACGAGTGCGATCACCTCAAGGGCGTGATGTTCGTCGACCACATCTCGGCGCTCAAACGCGAGGTCATCCGCAAGCGGATGAAGAAGATCCAGGCCTCGATGGAAGAGGACCGCGAGGACGACGCGCCGTCGGAAGCGCCCGCGAAGGCCACCAAGAAGTCGCGCGCCGAAGCACGCTGACGCTCACTTCTTCTTCGGCGGCTTGACGCCCTTCTTCGGGCACAGGTCGGCCACCACGCAGCGATGACACTCGGGCCGGAGCGCGTCACAGCACCGCCGCCCGTGCCAGATGATCAGCTGGTGCCCCTTGAACCACAGGTCCTCGGGCACCACCTTGCGCAGGTCGGCTTCCACCTCGTCGGGGTCGGTCTTCGTCGACAAGCCGAGCCGCTTCGAGAGCCGGAGGATGTGCGTGTCGACCGGAAAGGCGCGCTCCACGCCGAGGTGAATGGTGACCACGCCGGCGGTCTTGTTCCCCACGCCGGGGAGCTCGGCCAGCTCGGCGCGACGACCCGGCACCACCCCGCCGTGCCGCTCGACCAGCACCTGCCCCAGCTTCACCAGGTTCTTCGCCTTGTTGCGGAAGAGCCCGACCGTCTTGATGTACGCCTCGATCTCCGCCGGAGTGACGGCGGCGTAGTCGGCGGCCGTGCGGAACCGCGCGAAGAGCGCCGGGGTCACCAGGTTGACGCGCTTGTCGGTGGTCTGCGCCGAGAGGGAGACAGCCACCACCAGCTCGAGCGGCGTCTGGTAGTCGAGCTCGATCACCGCCTCAGGCATGGCCGCGTCGAGCCGGCGGATGATCTCCACCGCGCGCGTGCGCTTCTGGTCGATCGGCTCGCGTCCCATCGGCTTCGTGTCCTTCACCATGCGGCGGCCGGTGTACCAGCGGGAAAGCGGGCAACGAAGAACGACGTGGTACCCTGCGGGGTGGATGAACCGGTGGCTTCTCCTCGCAGCGATGGGTTCGTTCGGCTGCGCGACGCCCGTGGCGACGAAGATGTCGTTCGAGGACGCGTTGCGCGAGGGTCGCTCGGCGCCGGTGATCGAGCCCGGCGCGCCCCTGCAGATCGCCTTCGAGCACTTCCTCGCGACGGCGAAGCAGGTGCGCCTGGCGTGCCAGGTGGGCGCGCCGATGCCGGCCGGGTACGCGCGCGCGTGGGCCGCGCTGCTCGATGACGCCGACGCGTTCCTCGCGAAGAAGGGCGACGCCCAGTGGGCGACTGACGCGATGTCCGTGCGGCTGCAGCTCGAGACGGAGTTCCAGACCGACGCCCACGCCTTCGGAGACGTACCGCCGGAGATCGCCCTGCGCGCCCCCCGCACCCTGCGCGCCCTCTCGCGCCGCATCACCACGCTGACCGCGCGCGCGCGGGTGGTCGACCCGAAACGCTTCGGCTGGCCGGTGGACCCGGTGGTGGTGAACTCGCCCTACGGCTCGCGCGTCCACCCCATCGCGGGAGAACCGCGCTTCCACGCGGGCGTCGATCTCGAGGCGGCGCGGACCACCCCCATTCGCGCGGTCGAGAACGGCACCGTGGTCTTCGCGGCGTGGAACGGCGCCCACGGCAAGCAGGTCGAGCTCCGCCACGACGCCCACTGGTCCACCCGCTACAGCCACCTCGACGCGCTCCTGGTGCGCCTGAACACGGTGGTGAAGAAGGGCCAGGTCATCGGGCTGTCCGGTGAGACGGGTCTGGCCACCGGTCCACACCTCCACTTCGAGCTGCGCCGTGACGGTGACGCGCTCGACCCCGAGGTCCTCATGCAACTGCCGGCGACCGGCCCGGCGCTGCTCTCGGAGTCCCGATGATCCCGCTCCTCACCCAGATCGAAGCGGCGGCTTTTCACCGCGGCCTGCCCGCAGAAGCGAACACCGCCATCGACGACGCCCGCGCCTCGCTGGGGTCCGAGTCGGGCGACGGGGTCAGCTACGAGGTGGCGCTCCCGGGGCTCGGCCCCGAAGACTACCTGCTGACGAAGGTGCTGCCGAAGCTCGTCTACTTCCTCGACTGCCGCGGGGTGAAACCGCCGGGCAGCGGCAACGTCTTCGTCTCGATCTTCTCGGAGCACGGGCTGCTCTTCGTCCAGGCCGGGCCGCTGATCGAGCTGCTCGCGAAGGCCCGCGGGTTGACGCTGGCCGAGGTCGTGCGGCGCTACGGCAACGACGGGTTGGGCGACCCGCTGTTGCTGGGTGGGTGACGTGACCGCGTGCGACGAAAAAGCAGAAGGCCCCGAGCGGGAGCCCGAGGCCTTCAGGGTGCGACGGCTCGAGAAACGCTCAGAGCGTGTCCTTGAGCTCCTTCGCCGGGCGGAAGCCGATGGTCTTGGTCGCCTTCAGCTTCATGATCTCGTTGGTCTGCGGGTTGCGGATCTTGCGCGCCTTGCGGGTGCGGATGCTCCAGGTCCCGAAGCCCGGGTAGCTGAAGCGGTTGTCCTTCTTCACTGCCGTGCCGATGTTGTCGAAAACAACGTCGATGAGCTCCGCGGCCGACTTCTTGGTCAGCCGGGTCTGCTCAGCAACCGCCTCAACGAGCTCTGCCTTGGTCATGTGTGCTCCCTCCCGATCGCGACGTCCCCGCCGCGAAGGCCGGGGGGAATACCAAAGTCGGATCTCGCAAGTCAATGTAATACATACAGAAATCGGCGAGTTTCGATGTCTGATCTGAACGTGTGCCGCCGCGATCAGGGCAGCGCGCCAACCTCTGGAATCAGGCCGGTAAATCGGTCTTGGCGCGATCAGCGGAGCTTCCGTGCCGATCTGGTTTTCGCCCTCGCCGCCCTGCTGATCGGGTGTGTGCCACCGCCCGCCCCCGTGACGCGCGGAGAAGTACACCCGCCGGCGCTCTGGGTCGACGCCTTTTCCCCGCCCGGGGGCGACGGCAGCCAGACGCGGCCGCTGAAGACGGTGCCCACCGAGCTGCCCGACGCGGCGATCGTGCACCTCCGCGCGGGGCTCTACGCGGGGCCCTTCACCTTCGGCCACGGCGTGCGCATCGAAGGGCACGGCGAGGTGGTGCTCACCGGCGAAGCGGGGCAGACGGTGGTGACCGCGAGCGACGCCACGCTGGTGGGGCTCAGCATCCAGGGGGGCGAGCTGGGCGTCGAGGCCGGCCGCGGAGTGACGCTGACGAGGGTGCGCCTCAGCGGGCAACGGCGGATCGCGGCGGTGGTGCGGGGCGCGCTGGCGCTCGACGAGAGCCTGCTGGTCGCCAGCGTCGAAGGCATCGACGGCGTCGGGGTCGACCGCGGCGCGACCCTCACCGCGAAGGGCTGCCGGTTCACCGGGGGGTTCCGGCACGCAATCCACACCGAAGGGGGGCGGTTGGTGCTCGCGCAGGTGCAGTCGGAAGGGGTGAAGACCCTGGTCCACGGTGTTGACGCCGAGGTGCAGCTCGACGGCGCGAGCGCGGTCGCGGGGAGCGGACCGGCGATCTTCCTCGCCGCGGGCCGAGCCCGGGTGCACGGGCTCACGGTGCGCGGCCACGAGTACGCCCTCCAGCTCGGGCGCGGCGCCGACGTGGAGGTCGAGGGGCTCACCGTCGCGGGCACGGCGCAGGCGTGCGTCACTGCCGTGCAGGCGAAGCTGGCCCTGCGGCGCGCCGAGCTGACGGCGTGCGGCCTGAGCGGGGCGGTGGTGCTGCTCGAGAGCACCACGGTCGTCTCGCAGCTCAACGTCTCGAAGACCCCGGAGCTCGGCATCCTCGCGCGGCGGGGCACGCTCACCCTCACGCAGAGCACGCTGGCGTTCATCACCGTCGAGGGCGAAGCGCTGGGAGACGCGGTGCACGTGCGAGACGCGATCGCCACGATCGACGGGGTGCGCGTCTCCGACGTCGACGGCACCGGGCTCTTCGTCGGCGCGGTGGCCGAGGTGCAGGTCGGCTCACTCGAGGTGGAGCGCGCGCGCCACTCGGCCCTGTTCGTCGAGCGCGGTTCGCAGGTGACGATCGAGAAGCTGCTGGTGCGGGGAGGAGGAGGGCCAGCGGTGCTGGTGCCCGACGGGGCGCGCGTGCGCCTGCACTCGTTGTCGGTGGCCGGCGGCAACGACGTGCCGATCTACGCGGAGTGCCGGGCCGGGGCGGTGGTCGAGCTGGGGCGCATCGAGTCGACGGTGCCGCAGCTCCCCAGCGCGTGCATCACTCCGCTTTCGCGCTGAGGTTCGCCTCGAGGAACTTCCGGATGACCGGGTACACCTCGAGGTGCGCCTTGCGGCCGACGACGAGGTCCCCGTGCCCGTACTCGGCCGAGTGGCCGTAGGTCTTGCCGAACATCACCAGCTGACGCACCGGCGCGGTGAGCAGGTCGAAGTAGGCCCGCGTCAGGTCGGGTGGCGCGAGGAGGTCGAGGGTGCCGCCGATCACCAGCGTCGGGGCCTGCAGTTCCTTGACCCCCGCGCGGTAGTCGACGGCCCGGTCCACCGAGCGGAAGGCGTCGTTCACCAGCCAGTCTTCGAGCTGCCGCAGCACGCCCCGCCACATCGGCGCGAAGACGTTGGCCACCAGGAAGCGCTGGGTGCGGCGCTCCATGTTGCGCAGGTTCACCGTGGCGGCGGCCACCTGCGGCGGGGGCGCGCGACCGGCGAACGGCGCGATGAGGCGGATCAGCGTGGCGTCGAACTGGCCCCACACCGAGAGCCAGCACGCCAGCCGCACCAGCCAGGGCAACTGCCTCGGCATCCGGAAGAAGACGGGCGTGCCCACGGTGATCAAGACCGCGAGGCGATCCTTGAGGGTGCTCTGCGAGGCCGCGAGCGCGACCGCGCCGCCCAGCGAGTGCCCGAGCCACGCCACCTTCGAAGCCCCGGAGTGGAGGCAGACCGCGTCGACGATCGCCGGGAGATCGAAGCGCACGTGGTCGTCGACGCTCGCGTCCCACGGGCCCTCGTCGGGCGCCGTCGCCCCACCCCCCCCGCGGA
>JBBRUE010000360.1:0-6973 GCA_038248085.1 Myxococcales bacterium
CATCGACGAGCTGCTGCGCGACCCGGCCTACGAGGGCCGCTACCTCGCCCCGCGCGCCGAAGAGGTGGGCATTCTCTTCGCCGACATCAACGGCTTCACCCGCATCTGCGAGCAGGTGCTCGAGCGGCCCGAGCGCATCGGCAAGTTCGTCGACGACTGGTCTGAAGAGGCGGTGCGCATCCTCCACCGGCACGGCGGGGTGTTCGACAAGATGGTCGGCGACTGCGTCATCGGGCTGTGGGGCCCTCCGTTCTTCAAGGACGACGGCCCCGCGCGCGCCGGCGCGTGCCTCAAGGCGGCGATCGAGATCCAGAAGTTCACCCGCGAGACGATGAGCGCCCACCCGGAGGTCTCGCGGCTCTCGGAGATCCTCAAGGTGCCCGGCCTCGGCGTCGCCATCGGCGTCAACCTCACGCCCAGCTTCTGCGGCCTCTTCGGCCCCAACCGCAACTACACCTCGTTCTCCACCGGCATGAACCAGACGGCCCGGCTCCAGTCGCTCGGCAGCTTCCGCGAGACCCTGGTGATGGAGTCGGCGATGAAGGCCCTCGCGGGCTCGAAGGACGCAGAGTTGATGGCGCTCAAGTTCGGCCCGGTGATCGAGACCCCGGTGAAGAACGTCGCCAACCCGCTGCGCTACTACAAGCTGCTCGACTGACGCGGCTGGAGCAGTTGGTATGCGACAGCTCCTGCGACGGTCAGCGACACCGTGGGGCCGCTGAAGCCACAGGTGCTGCCCATCACCCCATGAAGCGCTGGCAAGCCAACTCAGTCGCTTCCCCTCGGCAAGCTGCTCGGCTCACAGGATCCCCGTCAGCTCCCGCAGCGCGAACCCACAGCTCGCGCTGAACGCGTTGGCGCCGAGGCTCCACCAGAACGCGCGGGGCACGCCGCTCTCGTGCAGCCACACCGCCTCGGCGACGACCGCGAACACCTCGGCCGCCACCACCATCACCCAGTACCGCACGCCGAAGCCCATCAGCACCGGGAAGACGAACCACACCACCGGGTGCGTCATCGCGCTCGCGAGGAACCCCACCCGGAGGCTGTGCGCCACGCCCCCTTCCTGCCCGGGGACGCGAAGGGCCCGGGTGGCGCGCCAGTAGATCGGCAGCTCGAAGAGCTGGGTGAAGAAGAACGCGACCAGCCAGCCCCGCAGCGCGCTCAGCATGGCGGGCGCCGCCGCTCGACGAGGAACAAGGCCGCGGCAGCCAGCTCGAGGTAGCCGTGAAACGCGGCGAGTCGCAGGTACCCCAACCGGGCGGCCGCGAGGTTCACCACGCCCCAGCCGGCGATGAACAGGGCCAGCCCGACGAACACCACCAGCAGCGGCCGGCCGAAGTCGCGCTCGAGCGCCCGCCACGTCTCGCGGAACGGGCGCGGGGCCGGGCGGTGGCGGGCGTCTTCGGGCACCAGGCGCAGCCACGTCGCGTAGTGCACCGACTGCAAGAAGGCGAACGAGAGCACCAGCCGCAGCGCGAGGCCCGGCGTGGCGAACGAGGCGTTGCTCTCGACGAACTCGGCGAAGCTCGTCATCGAGCCAGGCGCTTGCCAGCCCCCCAGCGCGGTGAGCACCGGCTCCGCCCCGCCCAGCAGGAGGAACGCGCAGCCGGCGACGACGAGCGCTGGCACCAGCCACGCGAGCCGGATGCGTGGGCGCAGCGCCCACCACCAGCCGAGCGCGATGAGGTTGTGGAGGTGGAGAAACGCGAAGAGAAACGGTGTCTCCCACGCGAGCGCGACGACGGTGAGGGCCAGCCACGTCGCGAAGGCCACGAGCTTGCGCCGCGTCGAGCCTTCCGCCACCAGCACCGCTGGTACCAGCGCGAGCAGGCTGATCGCCGCCGGCGCGCCGAAGCCCGTGGCGACCAGCGGCAGCGCTGCGAGCCACACCAGCGGGCCGCGCCGATGGAGCTGCGGCTGCACCACGAGGTAGCGCGCGTCGGCCACCAGGTGCGGCACGCCCAGCACCAGCGGGCCCAGCGCCAGCAACCACAGCGGGGCGATCAACGTCGCGGCGAACGAGACGGCGATCGAGAGCACGCCCATCCACACCACGCGGCGCGGTCGGTCGGCGTAGAGCGTGCCGAGCACCGGCCGCAACGCCCGGTACAGGCGCGCGCGGACTCCGTCGATCCACCACGGTGCGGGAGAAGCGGAGATCACGCGGTCGCAGCGGCGGGCGGGCGGGGCCTGCGCCACAGCGCAGCGAGGGCGGCGAGGAAGGCCAGCCCGGCGCCGAGCCACGGGAGCATCGAGCGCGCGCTGCCCTTCGCGGTCGCCACGCAGCCGAGCATCTCGACCGACTTGTACTTCGGGGGGATGCCGCTGCTGTAGTCCGGCCGGCTGATGGTCATCTTCGCGCAGGTGCCCGGCTGCCCTTCGGGCGTCGTGCAGGCCGCGCCGGCGCTCTTGTCGCGGCAGGTCGCCACTTCGTCGGGGAGGATGTCGGCCAGCGCCGGGACAGCCGCGAGCAGGAGGATCAGGCAGAGCTTCTTCACGCTGGCGACTGTACACGCGGGGGCGGTCGCCGGCGCGTCGCGAGGCCCACGCACAGCGCCACGAACGCGAGGCCCGCCCCGAGCCACGGCAGCAGGTCGCGCTCGGCCGCGTTCACCGTCGCCACGCAGATCAACTCGGTGACGGAGTGCTTCGCGCCGTCAGCTTCGTACTCGAAGGTCTGCTGCACGCAGGTGCCAGGCGCGCCGCTGTCGGTGGAGCACGCGTCACCGTGCTTCAGGTCGCCGAAGCAGGTGTCGGGGGGAGGCTCGTCGGCGAGGGCGGGCATCGCCAGCACGAGGGAGAGCAGCGCGAACCGAATCACGTTCGGCGGGTTCTCCGCAGCGCGCCGAGCACGATGGCGAGGGCCGCGAGCGACTCGCCGGGAATCGTCGCGCACGAGTTCTTCTTCTCGGCGGGAGCCGGAGCCGGAGCCGGAGCTGCGCCGCACTTCAAGCACTCGAACTGCACCGACTTCGGCGGAATGCCTCCGCTGTAGTCGTTCCGCGAGCAAGTCGAGGCAAGGCAGCTCCCGTCGCTCCCGTCGTCGCGCTTGCAGGCGTCGCTGACCTTCTTCTCGCGACACCCGGTCGAGTCAGCCGGAGGAACGTCAGCAAACGCCGCCGACGCGAGCATCACCACCACCACGATCAGTCGGTTCATGCCTGGAGTCTGGGCCGCGTGTACGGCCGTGAGAAGTGAATCCACTGGCGGGCGTCGATCTCCACGAACCACTCGATGTTGGGAATGAACGTGTAGCGAACGCTGGTGAAGCGCTCGAGCAGCTCGGCCGCCTGCATCGGCGACAGCTTCGGTCCCTTGAAGCTCACGCGAATGAAGGTCTCGAGCGTGGGGGTGACGTCCACCGTGGCGCACACTTCGACGGTGCCTACGCGGCACCGGTCGGGCGACACCCGGCGGCCCGCGAGCATCCAGCGCTCGGGGTCGATGGCTCGCTCGAGGAGCGCCCCACCCGCTTCTTCCATCGACGCCACGCTCGGCACGGTGGTGCGCTGCTGCATCGGGTCGGCCCTCCCGCGAGAAGAGAGAACGAAACCGCGATGGCTCCGATGAAACAAGGCCGCGACCGTCTTGACGCGGTCGATTTCACCGCTTCGTCGGTGCTTCAGAGCACCGCGAGATCGTCGCGATGCACCGCTTCGTCGAGGCCGCGGTACCCGAGCGTCGCTTCGATCTGCGTGGTGCGCTTGCCGGCGAGCTTGCGCAGCTCGTCGGCGCCGTAGGCCGCCAGCCCGCGGGCGAAGACCTCGCCGCCCTCGTCACACAGGTCGACGGGGTCGCCGTGGGAGAAGTTGCCCTTCACCTCGCGAATGCCCGAGGGCAGCAGGCTCTTCTTGCGCTCGAGCACCGCGGCGCGGGCGCCGCCGTCGACCACCAGGGTGCCCTTCGGCTTGAGGGCATGGGCGATCCACGCGGTGCGCGCGTCGCGACGTCCGTCTTGCGGCTCGAAGAGCGTGCCCTCGAGCTCACCTTCGAACACGCGGGTCAACGTGCCTGGCCGCTGGCCCGCGGCGATGACGCAGCGCACGCCCAGCTCGGTCACCTTCTGTGCCGCCCGGAGCTTGGTGGCCATGCCCCCGGTGCCCACGGTCGAGCCGCTCCCTCCGGCCGCCGCGAGCATCGCGCGGGTGACGTTCTCGACGTTGCTGATCAGCTTCGCGTCCGGGTTGGTGCGCGGGTCGGCGTCATAGAGCCCATCGACGTCGGAGAGGATCACCAGCGCCTCGGCGTTGACCAGCCCCGCCACCAGCCCGGCGAGGGTGTCGTTGTCGCCGAACTTGATCTCGTCGACCGAGACGGTGTCGTTCTCATTGATCACCGGCACCACCCGGTCGCTGATCAACCGCTCGAGCGCGTGCCGCGCGTTGAGGTAGCGGCGGCGGTCCTGCACGTCGGAGTGGGTCAGCAGCACCTGCGCGACGAGCCTCGGGTCGAGGGCCTCTTCCCACGCGCGCATCAGCCGGCTCTGGCCCACCGCGGCGCACGCCTGCTTCCCGGGAATGTCCCTGGGCTTGGCGGCGAGCCCGAGCCGCTCGACCCCCAGGGCGATGGCGCCCGACGAGACGATGACCAGCTCCCGCGTCTTCGCGATCGAGAGCAGCTCGTTGGCGAGGCGCTCGAAGTGCGGGCGGTGGAAGCGGCCCGTGGTGTTGGTCAGCGCGTTGGTGCCGATCTTCACGACCACGCGTTTGGCGTTCGCCAGCGCGGCGCGGCCTGCAGTTCTCAGGTCTGTCACGGAGGGACTCATTGACCGAAGACGATCTCGCTCACCAGCCGCCACGGCGTGCTCGCGAGCTGGTCGACGATCCACGGGCCCAGCATCATCACCTCGATGCCGGCCAGCCCGATCCACGGGCCGAAAGGAATGTTGTTCGCCTGCGGTTCCCAGTCAGGAATCTCCCCGGTCTGCGCGTCAGGCGGCGGGGAGTCGGGAATGTCCTGGAAGAAGATCGTCACCGGCACCAGCACCACGCGCTTCCACAGCGGCAGCCCGGGCCTGAGGAAGTCAGGGGTGAACGGAAAACGCTCCGGCTCCTCCTCCTCCTCCTCTTCTCCTTCCGGAACCGGAGCCGCCGGCTTGACCTGCTTCTCGTCCTCCACCGGTCCTGCGCGCCCGGTGAGCCGCATGCGGATCACCCCGACGACTGCGCCCTGGAGCGAAGAGAACAACAGCACCCCCAGCAGCGAGCGCCACCCGAGCTGCGCGCCGATCATCGCCAGCAGGTACTTGTCGCCCGCCCCGAGCGCCTCCCGGCCCATCAGCCGCTTCACCCCGGTGGTGGCGTCGACGACGATCTTGCTGGTCGCGAGAAAGCCGAACACCTCGAGCGCGCGGAAGGTGAGGAAGCACGCGACCGCGCCGATGACCGAGCTGCGCAGCACCGCCGGCCCCTGGGGGATCGCCATCAGTACGCCGGCCGCGATGCCCGGCAGCGTCAGCTCGAACGGCAAGATCCACAGCTCCGCGTCGATGAAGATCAACGGCACGAGGAAGGTGAGGAAGGTGAGCGCCGAGACGAGCGACCAGTCGAGGGGGAAGCGGGTGCTCGCGGCGACGAAGAGCGTGCCAGTCAGCAGCTCCACGAGGATGTAGCGGGGCGAGATGGGGGCCTTGCAGCCGCTGCACTTCCCCCGCAGCGCCAGCCACGAGAAGACGGGAATGTTCTCGTACCAGGGGAGCCTGTGCCCGCACTTCGGGCAGCGCGACGGAGGCCACGCCAGCCGCCGGTACGCCCGCCCCGAGACACGAAAGGTGGCCTTCCAGCCCGCCCACCACGAGTCCCCGGGATCGGGTTCTTCGACGTCGTCAGCAGGGAGCCGGGCGATGACGACGTTGAGAAAACTGCCGACGCTCAGCCCGACGAGTGCGATCCAGATGGTAACGAGTGCTTCCAAGAGCGCACAGGGTACTTGAATCCCGCGCGCGGAGGCACGAGGAAGCAGCCGTGAACGAACCGACGGGAAACGTGCTGGGCCTCAAGCCCAGCGAGCTCAAGCACCTGAAGAACACCTGGCGCCGCCACGTGTCCGTTCACGAGATCGTCAGCGCCGAGCTCGCCCGGCACATGACGGAGTTCTCCCGCCAGACCAACCGCCAGCTCGGCGTGCTGCTCAACCGCAAGGGCAACGTCGAGGCGGTGGTGGTGGGCAACGCGCACCAGCTCGAGCTCCCCGACATCGGCCGCGCGCGCGCCGGCCAGGTGCGCCTGCGCGGCCTGCGCCTCGTGCACACCCACCTCAAGAGCGAGCCGCTGACCCGCGACGATCTCACCGACCTCGCGCTGCTGCGGCTCGACCTCGTGGCGGCCATCGGCGTCACCGACGACGGGCTGCCCGGGGTGCTGCACTACGCCCACCTGCTGCCCGAGAACGCCGGGGGCGAGATCTGGCGCGTCGAGTCGCTCCCCTCGCTGCACGACGACGCCGCGCCCGACTTCATCTCTACCGTCGAGGCGCTCGAAGACGAGCTGGCCGCGACGACCCAGGTGCGGCGCACCGGCGATCGCGAGCGCGCGGTGCTGGTGGCCGCCTGTCTCGACGGAGATCGCTTGGCCTCCGAGTCCTCGCTCGCCGAGCTCAAGGAACTCGCGCGCACCGCCGGGGTGGAGGTGGTCGACGAGATCCTCCAGATGCGCCGCAACGTCGACCCGAAGTACCTCATCGGCCACGGCAAGCTCGACGAGCTCAACCTGCGCGGCATGCAGAAGGGCGCCGAGGTGCTGATCTTCGACAAGGAACTCTCGCCTTCCCAGGCGCGCCACATCGGCGAGGCGACGAGCATGAAGGTGCTCGACCGCACCCAGCTCATCCTCGACATCTTCGCGCAGCGGGCCCAGTCGGGTGACGGCAAGCTCCAGGTCGAGCTGGCGCAGCTCAAGTACATGTTGCCGCGGCTGGTGCAGTCCGACTCCTCGCTCTCGCGCCTCTCGGGTGGTGGCGGGGTCGGCGGCCG
>JBBRUE010000361.1:0-6972 GCA_038248085.1 Myxococcales bacterium
CTTGACCACGGTGAGCACGCCCTCGCGCATCTGGATGACGAAGCCGAGGCCTCCGAACTCACCCTTCGTGGTGAGCTTCATCTCGCGGTACAGCTCGGGCCGCAGCAGCACCGAGTGCGGGTCGAGCGTCTGCAGCATGCCGTTGACCGCCGCGTATTCGATCTCGCGCGAGTCTTCGACGGGCCGCATGTTGCGCGCGACGAAGTCGAAGATGTCCTTGAGGGTGAAGCTCATCTTCCACAACGAGTCGACGTGGCCGATGTCGAACTCCTTGAGCTTGCCGTTCACGTTGACGCGCACGTGGCCCTGCTCTGCGGTGCCGTCGACCATCACGTCGGGCACCGACTTCTCGACCGCCTCGAGGGAGGCGACGAGCATCTCCCTGGGATGCACCCGCTTGGGGTCGACGTAGTTCTCCTTCACGTAGTGGATCACCTTCGTGAGGACGCGGAGCGCCGAGAGATCGTGGGGCGACTTCGCGTCCTTCTCATCGGCGCGGGGCGCGGCGACCGCGTCCGACATGGTGAGGGTCAGCGGCGCCCGGTCGTTGCCGGAGAACGCCCACGCGGCCAACAGCGCGGCGATCACCGCAACTCTACGGAAGGTGTGCATGGTCTTCTTTCCTCAAGAAATCGTGAGACAGACCGTCCAGCCTAACCACCGGCTCTCGGCCCTTCAAGGAACGCCCAACAGAGCCCGAAGGTTCTTCGTTCCCCAATTCACTGGCTTTCGGGCAGGGCGCCCACTTCGCGCAGGGACCGAAAGAGCAGGGTGCCGGCCACCACGGCCACGGGCATCAGGAAGAAGTTCAGCACCGGGATCCACAGCAGGACGTAGAGCGCCGCCCCGACGCCGAGGGCCAGCGGGAGCCGTCGACGGAGCGCCCCCACCACCTGCCTGAATGGCCGGAGGTGCCGCGCCATCGGGTTCGAGAGGTGCTCGACGGAGATCCAGAACATGGACCAGGTGGACGACAGCACCAGGTACAGCACGCTGCCCGCGAAGGGGATGAGGTTGAGCGGAAAGAGCACCACGAAGCCGAGGGCCATGAGGGCCAGGCGCAGCAGGGTGTGGAGCAACGACTCGAGCGTGCTCCGGACCATGACTCCCAGCGAGAACGGCGCGGGGGTGAAGTCGCCGCAGCGGGCCTCGGTCGCCTCGGACAGGGGATCCTGCAGCGGCGCGAGGAGCAGATTGGGGGCGGTGAGCGCTCCGGCGGCGAAGAGCACGATGAAGAAGATCACCCCGAGGCCGAGCGAGGCGGCGTGCTGCCAGCCCGCGTCACCGTCGACGAGCCGCGCGGCGAGCGACTGCCCCAGCGTCCAGGCCCCCGCGCCGACCCCCACGAGCGTGAGTGCGGTGACGACGCCGCACAGCAGTGACAGGCCGAGCAGCTTCGGGGTGCGCAGGATCAGCCCGAAAGCGCGAACGGGGAACGCGAGGCCGCGAAACAGGTCGCCCAGACTGCTCTCGCGGGGAATCGCAGGAATGGAGGCTGGTTCGCTCACGAGAAGGTGGCCCGTCGGAAGCTGAACGTTATAAGCCGACCTTCCTTCCATGTCCCTCGACGCAAAGCAGACAGAGCAGCGGCCGATCGGCGACGTCTCCGAACTGGTGCAGCTGCTGCACGACGCCGAGCGTCCGACGGGGCCGTTGCTCCTGGGCCTCGAGCACGAACGCCTGATGTTCCCGAAGGCGGGCGCCGGGCCGGTGCCCTACGAGGGCGAGGCAGGCATCGGGAAGCTGCTGACTGGCTTCGCGCAGTTCGGGTTCTCCGAGTTCCGCGAGGCGCCCGGTCTCCCGGTGATCGCGATGCAGCGCGGCATCGAGACGCTGTCGCTCGAGCCGGGGGGGCAGTTCGAGCTGTCCGGCTCACCGTTCCAGACCGCGCGCGAGGCCCACGACGAGAGCATGCGTCACGTCGCCGAGCTCCGGCAGGTGTCGTCGGCGCTGGGGCTGCGTGCGGTCGGGCTCGGGTACCGGCCCTTCGTCGAGCTCGCCGACATGCCGTGGATGCCCAAGAGCCGCTACAGCGTGATGCGGGAGTCGCTCGGGTCGCGTGGGCGCCTGGCCTTCGACATGATGTTGATGACGGCCACCGGCCAGGTGAGCCTCGACTGGCGCGACGAAGCCGACTGCGTGCGCAAGGTCGCGGCCTCGGTGCGCATCTCGCCTCTCTTGGTGGCGCTGTTCGCCAACAGTCCGATCGCTCAGGGCAAGCCCACCGGGTACCAGTCGTTTCGCAGCCGGGTGTGGAACGAAGTCGACCCGGCGCGCTGCGGCTACCCTCCGGCGATGCTCGACGGCTCGTTCTCGTATCGGGCCTACGTCGAGTGGGCGCTCGACGCACCGCTGCTCTTCTTGCGCCGCGACGGGCAGTACCTCGCGCCGAAGCTGACCTTCCGGCAATTCCTCGCGCAGGGGCACGACGGAAGGCCCGCGCTGCACTCCGACTGGGTCGATCACCTGTCGACGCTCTTCCCGGAAGTGCGGCTCAAGAAGATCGTCGAGATCCGCGCGGCTGACGCCAACGGTCCGGAGATGACGAGCGCGTTGACGGCCCTGATGCGGGGCGTGCTCTACGACGCCCAGTCGCTCGACGAGGCGACGCGGTTGTTGCCGGCGCTCGCTCCGGCTGCCCACCGTGAGCTGCACGCCGCCGCCCAGCGTGACGGGCTCGAGGCCCGGGTGGGCACCGCGACGCTCGCCGACTTCGCGCCGGGACTGGTGCAGATCGCCGAACAGGGCCTTCGTCGCCTCAGCGGGGACGACGCCCCGTTGCTCGAGCCGCTCCGCGAGATCGCCCAACGCCGCCGTTCGCCCGCCGTCGACGTGCTCGCGTACTTCGAAAAAGAAAAGCGCCCCGAGGCGTTCCTGGGGCGCTTCGAAATCTGACCGGCGCTGAGTTCAGCGCTTGGTGGCGAGCGCCTTCTCGATGCGCTCGAAGCTGTACGAGTCAGGGCCGTAGCGGCCGAGGATCGTCTTCGTCGAGTCGATGAGGAACGGGCCGTGGTTGCCCGCGCGCAGGGCGTAGCCCGCCTCCGGCTTCTCGACGACCAGCTCCGCGACCTTCTCGCCGTGGAGCACGCGCTTCACCTTGAGCTTCACCGTCTGCGAGGCCGTCTTCTGCCCGGTGCTGGTGGCGCCGGGCTTCGCCTCGACCTTGGGGGGCTGGGGGCCGGTCGAGAGCACCTCCAGCACCTCGGCGTCGACGACCCAGGTCGCGTGAGGGATCACGTCTTCAATTGGTTCCGGGGGCTTGGCCATGGCCATGTTCCTCTCAGTTCTGGAAGTACATCGACTGGTACAGCTTGGTGAAGTCTTCGAGCTTGAGCTTGAAGATGCCGTCGTTGGCGCCGTTGCCGGCAGGCTCCGACTCGCCCCAGGGGTTGCGCAGGACCACGAAGCGATCGGTGCCCGATTTCTCGTACCCCATCACGCTGTAGGCGTGGTTCGCGTAGACACCGGTGTTGGTGTACTTCGCTTCCTGATCTTCCCCGTAGGTCCCGGCGCCGATCGGCTTCTTCGCGTCGACGTTCTTGACGACCTGGTCCCACACGCGGTCGGCCCCCGTGTAGTTGATGCTCAGCGACGAGGCCTCGACGCCCATGCAGTCTTCGAACACGTCGCTGACGTGGCCGCCGCCGCCGATGGTGTCGTAGCTGCCCTTCCACTGCGCGTAGGCCTTCTCGACGAGGGGGAACCAGAGCTCCATCTTCTTGGGGTCCGAGCTGTTGGCGCTGTGGCCGTAGAGCGCGCCGCCGTACGAACGGGCGTAGAGATCGCCGTCGACCTTCACCGGCGCATCCTTGAACTGCCCGGTGGCCCAGTCCTTCTGCTTGAAGGTGACGGTGTAGGTGCCGTCGCCATTGTCCTTGATGAGGTTGGCGATGGCGTCGGGGTTGTGTTTGGCGATCGCGGCCATCGCCGCCGGGAAGTAGCAGTCGCCGAGCTGTCCCTGCTGCACGTCTTCGGGTTTCGCGCCGTCGACGAAGAGCGGCCCGGTGAAGTTCACCTTGTTGAACTTCGGCTTGCCCGCAGAGTCGAGCTCGTCCTTGTGCAGCGCGGGGTCGGGGATGAGGTCGGTCGTCGAGGCGGCGCCACCGGGAACGGTCACGTTGCCGACGGCCGTGGTGAAGCCCGCGTTGTTCACGCCGTCGCTCGCGGCGATGGAGAACGAGTCGCCCGCCTTGCCGTTGAGCGTGAAGCCCGCGGGGAAGCCACCGATGTCGGTGATGGTGATCTGCGACTTCTCGCCGGTGCGGTTGTTGGTGAACTGCAGCTTGGCGCCGGGCTCGGACACCTGGCGCGAGGCGTTGATGTTGTCGACCGCCACCTTGCCGCCGCCAACGTCGGAGATGCCGATCCGGAAGAGCGCGACGACCGCGTTGCGGGTGTCCTTCGCCTCGATGCCGTTGGCCTTCACCGTCACCCAGCCCGAGGTGGTGCCGTCGGCGTAGCGGGCCCGCATGCGCACCAGGTCGCCCTCGCGCATCGCCTGCTCGCCGGTGAGCTTGGCGAGGTTGAACTTGCCGTTGGCGTCGGCCTTGCCGATGACCATCGTGTCGTCCATGTGGAGGCGGCCACCGGGGGCGGTGGAGATGTTGATCGCCTCGATCGTCGCGCCGGCCTTGGTGACGCCCGAGAGCCCGTTGGTCTGGGCCCCGGTGATGGTGAGACCGTCAGCGCCCGGCGTCGGTGTCGGCGGGTTCGGAGGAGGAGGCGGCGGCGGAGTCGGGCCGGTGCGGCCGATCACCTTCTCGAGGAACGCGCGCGCGGCGGGGTCGAGCGGCACCTTGCCCTGGTCGAGGATGGTGGCGACGTCCTTCTTCTCGCCCGACGACATGCCGGCCTGCGCGAGGGCGATCTGCTTTTCTGGCGTCATGCCCGGCTTCTTGAGCTCGGTCAGGAGGTTCGACGCCGACCAGCGAGCGCCGTCTCCGACCTGGGCGATGATTTGGAGCGCCTGGTCCTTGCCGATGGGCTGCGCGGTGCGCTCCCAGTTCGAATAGAGCGAGGACAGCTTCCGGTCACCGATGTTGATGGGCATGGGGGGCTTTCAGGAGTGGGGGAAGAACGGCGGGAGTGTCGGACAGCGGAGTACCTGGATGCAACTAGCTGGAACCGAAGAGTTTCCGGAGGCCGCCGAAGAGACCACTCTTGGTGGCGCGAGGGCCCTCTTCGCCGGGCAAGGGTGACTCGGCGAGGAGCTTCGCCTGCGCCTCTTCGCTCGCCTCGTTGGTGGCGAAATGAACTTCGGCCTGTTTGCCCGTCGGCGTCGTCGCCGAGAGGCTCAAGCGGCCGTCGGCGGAGACGGCAAAGCGCACGCTCATCTCCCCGGCGCGCTCGGAGATCAGCGAGAGCGCGCCGAGGTAGTCGTTCTCTTCTGCGCGCGACGAAGTGCCCTGCATGACCGCGAACTTGAGCGCCTGGTTGGCCACCACGGGCAGCGAGAGCGACTTCTCGGCCGGCAGGCGGGTGTTGCGCTCGAGCACGCGGCGGAAGCCGCCACCCTTCACTGCCACCCCGATGGGCGAACTGAGGACCTCGGCGAGCGAGAGACCGTGCTTTCCGCGCTCCTTTTGCACGAGCGATTGACCCAGCAGGGCTGCGCCGAGTGCAACGGCCCCCGCGGGATCGACGTCGGTGCGGCCGGGCCGGCCGAGGAGCTTCTCGAGGTGGCGCCGCACGGCCGGCGCGCGGGACTGGCCGCCGACCAGCAACACCTCGTCGAGGCTCTGCGCGGTGAGCTTCGCGGCCTCGAGGACGACCTGGGTCACCTGGCCGGTGCGCTCCACGAGGTCTTGGGTGGCCGACTCGAGGAAGCCGCGCTCGACCTCGACTCTCAGGTCGACCGGGTTTCCCTTTTCGTCGACCGTCGCGAAGGGCACGTGCACCGGCGCGAGCTCCTTGTCGGAGAGGGCGATCTTCGTGACCTCGGCCGCGTCGCGCACGCGCTCCACGGTCATGCGCGAGGAGAGCAGCTGCGCCTTGGGCCCTTCGTCCATCGTGCCGATCAACGCGTCGGCGAGGCGGGCGTCGAAGTCCATGCCGCCGAGGAAGTTGTCGCCGCCGGTGCTGACCGCCTCGAGATCGTCGCCGGTGATCTCGACCACCGAGGCGTCGAACGTTCCGCCACCGAGGTCGTAGACAAGCACGCGCTTGCGGGCGAGGCCGCGGCCGTAGCCGAACGCGAGGGCCACGGCCGACGGCTCGTTCAAGATTCGCAGGACGTCGAGACCGGCGAGCTGGCCCGAGGCGAGCACTGCGGCGCGCTGGTGGTCGGTGTACCAGGCGGGCACGCACAGCACGGCGCGCGTCAGCTCGCGGCCCATGAAGTCCTGCGCGGCGTTCTTGAGTTCCTTGAGGAGGTGCGAGGCGAACTCGGCGATCGAGAAGACGCGCCCGGCGAGCTCGATGCCCACGTCGCCTTCGGGGTCGGAGGCGAAGGTGTAGGGCGAGACCTTCGCCAGCTCGCGCACCTTCTTCGACTGGGCCCGGCGCCCCATCAGGCGCTTGAACCCGATCACCGCCTGCTCAGGGTGATCGACGCGGTGCTTGCGGGCCGAGCTGCCGATGAGCACCCGGTCTTTCACGAGGTCGTAGGCGACGATGGCCGGGAGCGCGAAGGCCCCGCGCTCGGAGGCAATGGGGACCAGCTTCGCGACCCCGTCGATCACCACCGCGGCCCGACAGGTGGTGGTGCCGAGATCGATGCCGATCACCACGTCGTCGGCGAGCGCGACCGGGCCCTTCTTCTGCGGCGCCGGGGCTGGGGGCGCGGGGCGCGGGGCGGGCGGTTGCGATGGCGGCGGCTGCGTGGAGGTGTTCGCCGGCGGTTCGGCCCGGGCGACTCCCTCTCGACGCTCGAGGATCGAGTCGATCAGACCCTTCGTCCGCGCATCGATGCGGGTGAAGCGCACCAACATGCCCGACTTGCCGGCCTGCTCGTCGACGACGAGCTTCTGGACC
>JBBRUE010000362.1:0-6940 GCA_038248085.1 Myxococcales bacterium
CCACACCCGCTACCAGACCGTGTTCGCCAGGCGCAGTGGGTCCGTCGCCGCGCCGACCGCCGGGCTGCATTTCACCGAGTCGACCCTCGCCGAGCTGAAGGCGCGTGGCGTCGAGATCCGCTTCGTCACGCTCGAGGTCGGCCCTGGCACGTTCTTGCCCGTGCGCGAGGGCCCGGTCAGCGAGCACACGATGCACGAGGAGCGCGCGCGCATCAGTGGGGAGACCTGGGAGGCGATCGTCCGGGCGAAGCATGAGCAGCGGCGGGTCATTGCCGTCGGGACGACTGTCGTGCGGACGCTCGAGAGTGCGCCCCTCGCCCTTCTCGAGGGGCGCGGGAACGCGTTCAGTACTTCGATCTTCATCACCCCCGGGTTTCAGTTCCGCGTCGTCGATGCCCTCGTCACGAATTTCCACCTCCCGAAGTCCACGCTGGTGATGCTGGTCAGCGCGTTCCTCGGCCGCGAACAGACCCTCGCCGCCTATGCCGAGGCCATCCGCGAGCGGTACCGCTTCTTCAGCTACGGCGACGCCATGTTCATCGAGTCCGACTCATGACCCTCCCGACCCCCGACCTGCGCGGCGATCAGCGCGTCCCACCCTCGCTGGCGAAGTTCGAGCTGCTCCACGTCTGCGCCCAGACCGGCGCCCGCCGCGGCCGGCTCCATACCCCCCACGGCACCATCGAGACCCCGGTCTTCATGCCCGTGGGCACCGCCGCCTCGGTCAAGGCGATCGCCCCCGACGATCTCCACACCCTCGGGGCGAAGATCATCCTCTCCAACACCTACCACCTCATGCTCCGCCCGGGAGAGCAGCTGATCGGCGACATGGGGGGGCTCCACCGGTTCATGTCGTGGGACCGCGCGCTCCTCACCGACTCCGGCGGCTTCCAGGTCTACAGCCTCTCGGAGAAGCGGAAGATCACCGAGGAGGGCGCCACCTTCCAGAGCCACCTCGACGGCAGCAAGCATGTGCTCACCCCCGAGCGCAGCATCGAGATCCAGGAAGTGCTCGGCGCCGACGTGATCATGGCCTTCGACGAGTGCCCGCCCGCCCTCTCCGAGCGCACGTACATGGAGCCTTCGCTCGATCGCACCACCCGCTGGCTCCACCGCTGCGTGAAGGCGTGGAACCGCCAGCGCAGCTCGCTGTTCGGCATCGTGCAGGGCGGCCTGTTCGAAGATCTCCGCAAGCGCCACGCCGAAGAGATCTGCGCCCTCGACCTCCCCGGCTATGCGCTGGGCGGCTTCGCGGTGGGCGAAGAGCCCGCCCAGATGCACGCCGGGGTCGCCTTCTCGGCCCCGCTGCTCCCGAAGGACAAGCCGCGCTACCTGATGGGCGTCGGCACGCCGCTCGACCTCGTCACCTGCGTCGGCTCAGGCATCGACCTGTTCGACTGCGTGCTCCCCACCCGCAGCGCCCGCAACTCCCTGCTCTTCACCTCCGAGGGGAAGCTGGTCATCAAGAACGCCCGCTACGCCCGCGACGAACGGCCGCTCGACCCGAAGTGCAGTTGTTACACCTGCCGCACCTTCTCGCGGTCCTACCTCCGGCACCTGTTCGTCTCGCAGGAGCTGGTCGCGATGCGCCTCAACACGCTCCACAACCTGCACTTCTTCTTGAACCTGATGAACGAGGCGCGCACGGCGATCGAGACCGATCGCTACGGCGACTTCCTCAAGGAGTTCCACGCCCGGCCGCAGACCCCGCCGTGAACGACGACCAGGCCAGGGGGCTCAGAACGAGCCGACCACCGGCCGGCAGGCGCTCTCGGTGCCACCCGGGTGCGTCAGCACGCACTCGAAGTTGATCCGGCAGTCGGCGCTGATCTGGCAGGGCTTGCTGCACACCAGCTTGTCCTTGCCGAAGTTGCTGCAGATCGTCCCCGTGGGGCAGTCGCGGGTCTGGCCGGGCTCGGTGCAGCCGCGGGTGCAGAAGCCGCCGGGCGCCGTCTCGCACTCCTGGCCGGGCTCGCAGTCGTCGCGGGTGTCGCAGGGGATCCCCACCGCGGTGAGGTTGCAAGCAGAGAGGACCAGCATCGCCACCGAGCCGAGGAGCAGGAGCTGTTTCATGGGCGAGCGCGCCTAGCACAACTCTCGATTGTGTGCGCTTGCCGCGTACCCCCCCGAGGGCTATACGGCCCGCCTCTTGATCTCCATGTCACTCCCGACACTTCCCTTGCTGCTCGCCCAGGCTGCCCCCGGTATGGGCAGTGCGGCGAACGTCCTCTTCTTCGGCGCGCTGTTCGCGATCATGTACTTCGTGCTCATTCGCCCCCAGCAGAAGCAGGCGAAGGAGACCGCGGCGTTGATCTCGGCGCTCAAGAAGGGCGACGACGTCATCACCACCAGCGGCATCCTCGGGAAGATCTACTCGGTCGACGAGAAGGTCATCACCCTCGAGGTCGCCGCCGGCGTGAAGATGCGCATGCTCAAGGGCTCCGTGCAGGGAAAAGTCACCGTCGAGCCGGCGAAGACGCCGGACTCCACCGAAACCAAGAAAGAGGAGAAGTAAGCGATGGACCGCAATTGGTACACCCGCCTGGGCCTCGTTCTCGCCGTCTCGTTGGGCACGCTGTGGATGCTGGTGCCCACCTACTACTCGTTCTTCCGCCTCGATCGCGCTGACCGCAACAACATCGAGAAGCTGAAGGCCGTGCTGCCCGTCTGGTCGCCTCCGGCGAAGTACCGCCTGTCGCTCGGCCTCGACCTGCAGGGGGGCATTCACCTCGTGATGCACGTCGACATGAAGACCGCGCTCACCAAGCGCGCCGAGCGCCGCGCCTCGCAGATGGCCTCGTGGGTCGTCAGCAAGAAGCTCGGCGAGCTCGAGGCCCCGGTCGTCGACCCCGAGACCAACCGGGTCACCCTGACCGTGAAGGACCCCGCGACCGCTGACGCGATCCAGAAGGGGCTGCTCGGCACCTTCACCGACTTCCAGCTCAAGGGCCGCGAAGGCGCGAACATCATCCTCGGGCTCGACGACAGCTCGCTCGAAGGCATGAGCGCCGAGGCCCTCGATATGGCGCTGCTCCGCATCCGCGAGCGCATCGACAAGTGGGGCGTCGCCGAAGTGCAGATCGCCAAGCTCGGCAGCGATCAGATCCAGATCTCGCTCCCCGGCCAGTCTGACCCGGAGCAGGTCAAGCAGCTCATCGGCACCACTGCGCAGCTCGAGTTCCGGCTGGTGGCGACCGACTCGTCGGTGTTCTCGACGATGTTCACCTCGACCCCGCCGGCCGACACCACCCTCATCCGCCTGGTGCAGACGGGCAACAGCCCCGACAGCCCCCCCGGCCCGTTCCTCGAGAGCGAGAACCGCAACGCGCTCGTCGAGTACGTCGCCGGCAAGGTCGCCGCGCCCCAGAAGGTGCTCACCCATTGCGTCACCGAGCCCGGCCCCAAGCGCCGCTGCCTCAAGTACCAGACGTACCTGCTCGACTCGACGTCGGTGGCCGGCGACCTCCTCAAGGGCGCCTGGTTCCCCGGCTCGCCCAACAACCAGGGCCAGTACTACGTCGCCTTCGAGATGCAGCCCGACGGCGCCAAGCAGATGGGCGAGCTGACCGGCAAGAACATCCGCCGGCAGATGGGCATCATCCTCGACGACAACGTGATGTCGGCTCCCAGCATCCAGTCGGAGATCACCGACAACGGCACCATCACCTTCGGCCGCATGGGCCCGGAGGCCAAGGACTACGGCAAGCTGCTGGCCACCACCCTCCAGTCCGGCGCGCTGCCCGCCCCGGTCACCATCGGTGAGATCCGCACCGTCGGCGCGTCACTGGGTGACGAGCTGATCAAGAAGGGCACCTTCGCCGCCATGCTCGGCCTGGCGATCGTCGTCCTCTTCATGGCCATGTATTACAAGGTGTCGGGCCTCGTCGCCGACGTGGCGCTGGTGCTCAACGCCGGGTTGATCCTCGCGGGGCTCTCGGTCTTCGGCGCCACGCTGACCCTGCCGGGCATCGCCGGCTTCGTGCTCACCCTGGGCATCGCCGTCGACGCCAACGTGCTCATCAACGAGCGCGTGCGCGAAGAGATCGCGGCCGGCAAGTCGGCCCGCATGGCGGTGGACAACGGCTACGACCGCGCGTTCTGGACCATCTTCGACGCCCACGTCACCACGCTCATCGCCGGCCTCGTGCTCCTGTTCACCGGCACCGGCCCGGTGCGCGGCTTCGCCACCTCGCTCATCATCGGCATCATCGCGTCGCTCTTCACGTCGATCGTGGTGACGCGGCTCATCACCACCTACCTCGTCCACGGTCGCAACGCCTCGACCGTCTCGGTCTGATCGGAAACCCGCCATGCACATCATCAAGGGCAAGACGAACTTCGACTTCATCGGGAAACGGAAGATCGCGCTGTTCATCAGCTCGGTCGTCAACATCGCGATCCTCATCGGCATCGCGATCTTCGGCTTCAACTTCGGCGTCGACTTCGCCGGCGGCACGCTGGTGGAGGTGCAGTTCAAGTCGCCCACCACCGCCGAGCAGGTGCGGGAGGGCGCGGTGAAGGGCGGCCTCCAGGAGCCGCAAGTGCAGGGCATCGGCGCCGCCGAGGAGAGCAACTTCATTCTCCGCATGGGCGGCGTCACCCAGCTCACCGAGGCCAGCGAGAAGGCGGCCGAGGCGGCCATTCGCAACCTGGGCGAGGTGGTCAGCCTCAGCAAGAACCTCGACACCGGCCTCATCAACGTGCGCTTCAAGGGCCCGGTGGACCTCGAGGTCATCAAGGCCGCGGTCGTCGCCTCGGGCACCGGCGTCACCGAGGTCAGCAAGCTCGGCGAGTTCGACTACCAGGTGAAGTCCGAAGGCATGGCCCCCAAGGTCACCGCCGCGCTCAAGGCGGGCCTCCCCGGCTCGGAGTTCGAAGTGCGCCGCACCGACTACGTCGGCCCGCAGGTCGGCAAGCAGCTGCGCAACAAGGGCGTGATGGCCCTGGTGTGGGCGATGCTCTTCATCCTCATCTACGTCGCCTTCCGCTTCGACCTGAAGTTCGGGCCGGGCGCGCTGGTGGCGATGCTCCACGACGTGGTGATGGTCGCCGGCTACTTCCTCATCACGCGGCGCGAGTTCAACCTCACCTCCATCGCCGTGCTGCTGACCATCGTCGGCTACTCGATCAACGACACCATCGTGATCTACGACCGCATCCGCGAGGAGATGGTCAAGTACAAGGGCAAGCCGCTGCCGGAGATCATCAACATCGCCGTCAACGACACGCTCTCGCGCACCATCCTCACCGGCGGCGTGACGTCGCTCTCGCTGATCGGCCTGCTGATCTTCGGGGTGGGTGAAATCTTCGACTTCGCCGCGGCCATGCTGCTCGGCATCGTCGTCGGCACGTACTCGTCGGTCTACATCGCCAGCCCGCTGGTCATCTGGCTCGACGAGCGGCAGCACGAGCGCGAGGCCCACGGCGGCGGCGAGATGAAGCCCAAGCCGGCCTGAGCTCGGCCGTCGTGACTCAACCAACCGTCGGGAGCCTCCGTGGTTCCCGGCGGTTTTCCATTTCACCCTCTCGGAGTGAGTCTCTCAATTTGAGAGTTATTGGTTCGTTCTGAGAGTCGGTGAACGCCTCGTCGAATTGGATGCGCCCCAATTCCAGATGGTTAATGAGTGGCCGCCGCTTTGCTGTAGGTGGGACACCGCAGGCCTTCCCGAAGTCTCCAACGCACCAAGGAGTCACCCATGAAGAAGCTGATCCTCACTGCCGCCCTGACCCTGTCCTCGTTCGCCTTTGCCTCCAGCTGGGAGATCGACACCACGCACGCGTCGGCGAACTTCGCCGTCAAGCACCTGATGGTCTCGACGGTGAACGGCACCCTCGGCGACGTCACGGGCAAGATCGAGCTCGACGACAAGGACGTCACCAAGTCGAAGATCGAAGCGTCGATCGACGTCAAGGGCATCAACACCAAGCAGGTCAAGCGCGACGAGCACCTCCGCAGCCCCGACTTCTTCGAGACCGAGAAGTTCCCGGCGATCACCTTCAAGTCGACGAAGCTCGAGAAGGGCGAGGGCTCGAAGGTGAAGGTCACCGGCGACCTGACCATCAAGGCCGTCACCAAGTCGGTCGTCCTCGACGGCGAGCTGTCCGCTGAGGTCGCCAACCCGTGGGACCCGTCGAAGAAGGTTCGCGCGTTCTCGGGCACCACCACCATCAACCGCAAGGACTTCGGCCTGATCTGGAACAAGGGCCTCGAGGCGGGCGGCGTGCTCGTCGGCGAGGACGTGAAGATCACCATCGACGCGGAGTTCGGCAAGTCGGCGCCCGCGGCGAAGACCGTCGCCCCGGCGAAGAAGTAACCCGACCACCGGTTCCTGACGTTCGAGCCCGCTCCGATCGGTGATCGGGGCGGGCTTCGTCGTGCCCGGCTGTCAGCGCTTCTTCTTCCGCTTGCCGCTCCCGCCCACCGCGGAGGTGGCGTTCACGGTCGCCAGCGCCGGCACCCTCAACAGGGTTGCCGGTTCCTCGGGCGCCACCGCGTCGGCGGCGAACCGGGTGAACAGCCACCAGATACCGCCCACCGCGAAGAGCGCCGCGAGCGACATGGTCACGTACTGCTCGTCGAGCCAGTGCGACATCCACTGCGCCGGGCCCCAGTTCAAGTAGTGCGAGACGGCCGCCAGCGCACACAGCAGCGCGCCGACCTCGCGCCGCTTCTCGTGCAGCACCGCGATGCCCATGAGGAAGCAGTAGTAGTAGTTGGTCAGCTCCGCGCCGATGACGATGAAGCCCACGCCGAGCGCGGCGCCGAGCCACGGGTCGGCCCCGCTGTGTTTCACCGCCAGCCACACCAGGTAGAGCCCCGCGAGGAAGCTCAGCCACATGACGGGCTTGGCCTGCTGCCAGTTCGCCAGCCGCGTCGACTTCCACAGGTACCAGGAGTCGAGCCCGCCCGGCCGCACCGTCTTCTGCCCGATGCTGTCCG
>JBBRUE010000363.1:0-6931 GCA_038248085.1 Myxococcales bacterium
AGCTCTACGATCCCTTCACCAGCGAGCTGCTGTGGGCCAACGAGGGTGATCTCCTCGCGAAGGGCGAACTCCCTTTCGCCAACAAGGTGAATCGACGGTTGACCCGCATCGTCCTGCCGCAGAGCCTCCGTGCTGCCTTCTGACCTTTCGTGGAGCCCGCCATGAAGTCGCACCTCATCCTGCTCGCCGCCCTGTTGCCGACCCTCGCGCTGGCTGACTCCGTCAACGTCTCGCTCACCAACAAGGCGCTCAAGGGCAAGGGCCTGCCCGCGGTGCACGTCGAGATCCTCGAGCCGATCGCCGGCTTCAAGCTCACCCTCGCGCGCGACGGCGGCAAGCCGCAGGAATGGAAGGGCGGTGGCAAGCCCGGCACCACCCGCACCATCGAGCTCACCCAGCCTGAGGGCCTGGCGAAGTGGGCCGGCGAGCTGGTGATCAACCTGCCCAACGGCACCACCGGCACCATGCCGCTCGAGTTCGGCACCGAGCTCGCCGGCCCGATCACCCTGACCGTCGACAAGGACCAGGACGTCGACATCGCCGGCCGGAAGATCCGCTTCACCCTCAACCAGCCCTGCGCGAAGGCCCACCTCAAGGTGCTGATGGACACCGGCGCCTCCGTGGTCGACGACGACATCGCCTTCAACGGCGAGGCCGCGGGCACCAGGCTCGAGGTGTCGTGGCCCGAGGCGAAGGGCCAGGTCCTGAAGGTCGAGCTGCGCGCCTACTCCCCGGCGGGCGTCTTCAACGGCATCGAGCTGACGCCCTGGCGCATCGACATTCCCCATGAAGAGGTCAACTTCGCCTCCGGCAAGTGGGACATCTCGGGCGCGGAGACCACCAAGCTCGACGCCAGCTTCAAGCTCGTCCAGGACGCGGTCTCGAAGTTCGGCGCCCTCGCCGAGATCAAGCTGTACGTGCTCGGGTTCACCGACACCGTCGGCCCCAGCGCGTCGAACCGCACCCTGTCTCTCAACCGCGCGCGCAGCATCGGCACGTACTTCCGCAAGAAGGGCGTGCGCATTCCCGTGCGCTACGAGGGGTTCGGCGAAGAGGCGCTCCTGGTCGCCACGCCCGACGAGCAGGACGAGCCGAAGAACCGCCGCGCCCAGTACATCATCTCGATCGACGACCCCTCGACGACCAACGCGCCTTTCCCGCCCCGCTGGCAGCGCCTCTGAGGCTCACTCCGCCGAGAAGGTGACGGTGGTCACCTGGTTGGCCTGCACCGTGACCCGCTCCTTCGACTGCTTCTTGGGGTGCTGGAGCACGATCTCGTAGCTGCCGACGGGCACGGTGAGGTTCTTCACGCCCGTCACCTCGTAGCTCTTGCCTTGCACCAGCACCGTCGCAAAGGGCACCGCCCTGACCACGATGGTCCCCGTCTTGCGCGCCACGACTTGCGCGGGCGGCTTGTCGGGCGGCTTCACCGGTTCGGGCCCGGCGGCCGCCACGATCGGCCCGGCATCGACGCCTTCCGCGAGTGGAACCGGGTCGGCGACCGGCGCGGTGAGCACCTCGGGCTCGGGCGCTGTGGGGACGACGACCCTCGCCACCGGGTCCTCCGCCGCAGGAACGGGCTGCAGCGTGGGCTCCTCTCGCGAGGTCACGTAGCCGAGGCTTGCGAGCAGCGCGATCACCAGCGCGCTGAGCACCCCGATCAACGGCGCGTTCGACCTCGGCAGCGTCACCGGCTCGGAAGGGCTCTCGGGCGCCTCTCCTGCGGCGGACGCGCGCTCGGTCTCGGTCTGCGACACCAGGGAGTGCGCCTGCGCGGTCGGCCGCGCGATGACCGACGGCTCCTGCACCGGGAGCGGCTCCAACCTCCGGCTGCTCGGCCGCTTGAGCGCCGGCATCTGCTCGGTGCGCGGCCGGGCGTTGGCCTCGAACTCCTCGGTCTTGCGCCCGGTGCTGTCTTCGTCGTCGAGCAGCCCGCGCCGGGGCCCGTCGGCCACGAGGGGAATCGGGCCCACCGGCGTCGCGGTGATGGTGCGCGGTTTGCGCCGCTCCACCGTCTGGCCTGAACTGAAGTCTTCCTCGTCGGTCGAGAGCGTCTGCCCGGGCGCGGGCTCGTCGTCGCCCTGCGGCGCCTCGAACTCCTCCTTGAACATCTGCTGGAGAAAGATGGCCACCGAGGTGTCTTCGACCGACTGCGCGTTGCGCAGCACCCAGGTCGCCAGCGCGCGCTCGAACTCGAAGGCCGTCTGGAAGCGCTCGTCGACCGGTCGCGCGAGCGCCTTCATCACCACGTCCGACAGCTCGGCCGGCACGTCGGCGTTGAGCCGCGCGGGCGGGGCGATCAGGCTCTCCTGGACCGCGCGCAGCACCGCGAGATCGGAGTCGCCGTCGAAGAGCCGCCCGCCGGTCAGCAGCTCCCACAGCACCACCCCGAGCGCGAAGATGTCGCTGCGCGCGTCGACCTTCTCGCCCCGCGACTGCTCGGGTGACATGTACGCGAACTTGCCCTTGAGCATGCCGGGCGCCGTGTGGGTCGAGGTGGCCTTGGCGATGCCGAAGTCGGTCAGCTTCACCGCGCCCTCGAACGAGAGCAGCACGTTGTGCGGCGTGACGTCGCGGTGCACCACGCCGATGCGCTGCCCCGCGTCGCTCAGGGCGTGCGCGTATTGGAGCCCGCGGGCCACCTGGGCGCCCACCTCCGCCGCCAGCGTGGGCGGGACGGGCACCTTGAGATCACGGCAGCGCTTGCGCAGGTCCCACAGCGACGCGCCGCGCACGTATTCCATCGCCAGGTAGTACGAGTCGCCGTGCTTCCCGAAGTCGAAGATCTGCACCACGTTGGCGTGGTTGAGCCGCGACGCGAGCCGGGCCTCCGCGATGAACATCTGCACGAACTGCGAATCGTTCGCCAGGAAGCTCCGCACCACCTTGATGACGACGTCCTTGGCGAAGCCCTCGGGGCCCACGGCGCTGGCGAGGAAGATCTCGGCCATGCCGCCTTCGGCCAGCTTGCGCTTGATGACGTACCGACCGACTGACGTACCTGGTGCGAGCATTTCCCCCGCCGCGACGACCCTGCTAGGTGGCTCACCCTAATCTCCGGAGCCCGGGGGGCCAACTGATGCGAACGGTGTGTGTGTCGGTCGTGGTGTTCGTGTCCCTCTCGGCGTGGGCGGGGAAGAAGACGGTGGTCGTCGCGGGGGGCGACTGCGCCGACGCGAGCTTGATCAGCGGCGCGAAGGACTTTCGCGACGCGGTGGCCCGGCTGCTCGGCCCCCAGCTGATTGAAGGGGAGGGCGTGCTCGACATCGTGCGCCCCCGGCCCACCCGCAGCCTCCAGGACCTCGAGCGGCAGATCGACTCCGCCAAGGCGCTCTTCTATGGGGGCCAGGCCGATCGCGCGGAACAGCTCGTCGATCGCGCCCTCGAGGAGCTCGAGCGCGCGTCACCCGAGGCGAAGCCCTGGGAAGTCACCCAGAGCGCCCTCGTGCTCAAGGCGCTGATCGCGAAGAACCTCGACCGCCCCCGGGACATGAGCGACGCCTTTCGGCGCATCGTGCGCATCGCGCCCGGCTTCCAGCTCGACCCCGACGCCCACCCGCCCAGCGCGCTGGCCGCCCTCGACGCGGTGAAGAAGGAGCTCGGTCGCGCCCGCAAGGCACCCGTCTTGATCCGTACCGAAACGGGGCCGGCCGCGACGGTGTTCATCGACGGCCAGCCCCTGGGGACCACGCCGCTCAAGGTCGACCTCGTGCCCGGCAGCTACCGCGTGGCGCTCGTGGCGAATGGCATGGTCTCTTTCCCCCATCGCCTCGACGTCCCGAAGGACTCGAAGCTGAGCGTCGATTTCGCCTTCGAGGGCAGCATCAGCACCCAGGCCCCGCTGTGCCTGGCCGGGGGCTCCGAATCTTCTGCGGTGAAGCTCGCCCAGCTGGTCGCGGCCGAGAACGTGATCGTCCTGCGCAACACCGCCCGTCGAGGGGAACCGCCCTACCTCTCGGGCACCCTCACCGATCTCGCTGCCGGCAAGCAGCGTGACGGCTCGGTAGCCCCCGAGCTGCTGGCGAACCTCGCCACCTTCCTCGTGACGGGCCGCGACGTGGCCGGCGTGCAGCGCGCTGTGCCTCCCGTGGCCCCGACGAAGCCGCCGGAACCCGAGCCGGCGAAGGTCGTGGCCGTCGCCGATGCCCCGCGCGCACCGCCGGTCGAAGCGTCGCCCGCAGTCGAGGCCCGCCAACCGACCTTCGATCTGAAGCCGGGCACCCCGGCCGGCCGCGTCGCGTCGTTCACCCTCATCGGGCTCGGCGCCGCCTCAGTCCTGGGTGGGCTCATTGCCTGGGTCTCGATCGACGACGTGCGCTCGCGGCTCGCGGGGCTCACGCTCAACGACACCATCCCCTCTCAGGCGACGTCGGCCGGCGCCGAGGCGCTCCAGAAGATGAAGATCGTCGACGCGAACAACGCGCTGTCGTTCGGGCTGATCGGAGGGGGCGTCGGCGCCATCGTCGCTGGCGTCGTCGGCACGACACTCTTCCCGGCCAGCACCACGCAGGTGTCGATCGGCCCCACGCCGTCAGGTGCGTCGATGCAGGTGCAGGGTCGGTTCTAGCGGGCGTCCGGCTGCTGCGGGCTCGCCGACGGCTTGGGCGTGATCTGCAGCTTCGTCAGCTCAGCCCCGATGCGGCCGGTCGCCATCAGCGCCCACATCTTCCAGTCGCCGATGAAGGACCAGAGCGGGTAGGTGAAGGTCGCCGGCCGGTTCTTCTCGATGAAGAAATGGCTGACCCACGCGAAGAAGTACCCCGAGAACAGCGCGCTCAAGACGTACCAGGGCGCGAGGTACACCACCGCCATCACCAGGTTGAGCAGCGCGATCGTCGTGCCCACGAAGTGGAACCAGCGCGTGGCGGGGAGCGAGTGCTCACCCAGGTAGTAGGGCCAGAACGTCTCGAAGCTGGTGTACGCCTTCACTTGGCGAAGATCTTTCGGAAGAGGCCGACGATGCCCTGGTCGTTGGTCGACTTCAGCTCGTTGACCTTCATCTGCTGTTCCTTCTCGCCGGGCGCGCTGGGGGTGAGCTGATCCTTCGTCTTGAGCTGGGCCTTGCGCGTGGGGTCGAGCGACATGGCGCTGAACTCGTCTTCCCCCTCGTACGACACCTGGGCACGCGGCCGGGCGCCGGGGAGCGAGGGGGAGGAACCGGAGGGCAGTTTGGCAGCCATGCGTTCCACCATACGGATGATCCGCGGGGCTCAGCAACTCCCCGACCGAGCAAGTCCCCCAAAAGATTGACCCAGTCGGGGGCGCATGGGAGCTTCCCGAACGATGTCAGGCCCTTCGGCGAACCAACGGCTGCGGTGGGTTCTGGTCGCGCTGGCCGTGAGTACGGCGGCGTGCGGTCCCGTGCAGTCCACCTCCTACCTCATCGACACTGAGACGATGCTCGAGGCCGCGCGCACTGCGCAGGCCGACAAGCTCGCCCCGTACGAGTGGACCGCCGCGAACCTCTACTTCGCCAAGTCGAAGGAAGAGGTGGGCTACTCCGACTTCGAGCAGGCCGTGGACTACGGCAAGAAGGCCGTGGAGTTCGCCACCAAGGCCCGCGACGTCGCCCTCAAGGTCGGGCGCCGCAACGAATCGCAGCCGACGGAACCGCCCGTGGTGTCCACGCCATGATGATTCGCCGGGCGAGCCTCCTCGTTCTCTTCATCCTCTCGTCCTGCCACAGCGGCCCGCAGATCCGCGCGTCGGGCGACATCATCAAGACCGACATCGAGCGCGCGCGCCGGTCGAACGCCATGCGCTGCGCCCCGCGCGAGCTGGCCACCGCCGAAGCCAACCTCGACTTCGCGATGGGTGAGCTCGACGAAGGCAACTCGCAGCGCGCCTACGAGCACATCACCGAGGCCGAGGCGATGGCCAAGAAGGCTGTGGCCCTCTCGCGTGACTGCGCGCCCCGCCAGGTCGTGGTGCACGAGCAGCCGCAGCTGGTGGTGAAGATCGAGGAGACCGACAAAGACGGCGACGGCGTCCTCGACAAAGACGACCAGTGCCCCTCGCTGCCTGGACCGGTCGAGAACAAGGGCTGCCCCATCGAGGCCCCCCGGGACCGCGACGGCGACGGCATCCTCGACCCGTCGGATCGTTGCATCGACCAGCCGGAAGACATCGACGGCTTCCAGGACGAAGACGGCTGCCCCGAGCCCGACAACGACAACGACGGCATCCTCGACACGGCCGACCGCTGCCCCAACGAGGCCGGCCCGATGCAGAACCTCGGTTGCCCGAACCTCGACAAGGACGGCGACGGCATCAACGACGACAAGGACAAGTGTCCCAACGAGCCGGAGGACAAGGACGGCTTCAAGGACGAGGACGGCTGCCCGGACCTCGACAACGACGACGACGGCATCATGGACACCGCCGACAAGTGTCCCAACGAGCCCGAGGACAAGGACGGCTTCCAGGACGAAGACGGCTGCCCTGACCCGGACAACGACGCCGACGGTGTGCCCGACACGCGCGATGACTGCCCGATGGATCCCGGCCCGGTCGACAACAAGGGCTGCCCGCGGAAGTACTCCCTGGTCGCGGTGACCAAGGACCGCATCCAGATCAAGAAGCAGATCAAGTTCGCCACCGGCAGCGCGAAGATCGTCGGCGCCGAGAGCGAGAAGATCCTCGACGAGGTCGCCATGGCCCTCAAGGACAACGCGCAGATCAAGAAGGTGCGCGTCGAAGGCCACACCGACTCGGTCGGCGACGACGCGAAGAACCTCAAGCTCTCGCAGAACCGCGCCAACTCGGTGATGTCGGCCCTCATCAAGCGCGGCATCGACCCTCCGCGCATGGAGGCGATTGGTTTCGGCGAGACCAAGCCCATCGCGTCGAACTCCACCGCTGCCGGCAAGGCCGAGAACCGCCGCACCGAGTTCAACATCGCCGACCAGTAGCGGGTCGGGGGGCGAGGGCC
>JBBRUE010000364.1:0-6916 GCA_038248085.1 Myxococcales bacterium
GGGGGATCCAGTTCCAATACGACTGGCTGCTCGACCAGGACGACCTGAGGGTCTTCTACGGGAAGGCGCCAGCCTGGAAGAAGGGCATCGCGGCGGGGAAGGCGACGCTCCGGCGGCTCCGCAGCATCGCGCGACCGGGTGCCGTCGACGTCTTCCTCGTGCAGCGCGAAGCCTTCTTCCTCGGGAACGAGTGGAGCGAGTGGCTCGCCCACCTCCGCGCGCCGGTGGTGTTCGACTTCGACGACGCGATCTGGCTCCACGCTATCTCCGAGGCCAACCGCCGCTTCGCCTGGCTCAAGAACGTCGGGAAGATCCCCCGCATCGTGCGCCTCGCGCACACCGTCATCGCCGGCAACGAGTACCTCGCCGACTGGGCGCGCGCGTATTCGAGCAACGTCCACGTCATCCCCACCTGCGTCGACACCGACCACTTCGCGCCGGTCACGGACCGCGTCACCACCGGCCCGGTCACCATCGGCTGGAGCGGGAGCCCCTCGACCTTCGCCCACCTCCGCCCGCTGCTCCCGGTGCTCGAGCGGCTCAAGGCGAAGTACGGCGCGCGCCTTCGGTACCGCGTGATGGGCGACCCGACGTTCAGTCACCCGCCGCTGCAGCTCCAGGGCGAGGCGTGGTCCGCGCCGGCCGAGCTCGCGATGCTCCGGGAGCTGGACGTCGGGCTGATGCCGCTCCCCGATGACGCGTGGACGCAGGGGAAGTGCGGCCTCAAGGGCCTGGTGTCGATGTCGATGGGCGCCGCGACGGTGATGAGCCCCGTCGGGGTGAACACCGAGATCGTCACCCCCGGGGTGAACGGGTTCCTCGCGCGGCGTGACGACGAATGGGTCGAGGTCCTCTCCCGGTTGATTGAAGACCCCGGGTTGCGCCGCCGCGTCGGCGCCGCCGGCCGGGAGACGGTCGTCGCGCGCTACTCCGTGAAGCGGTGGGGCGACCCGCTCGCGCAGGTGCTCCTCGAGGCCGCGCGGAAGAAATAACGAACTCAGGGCCTTGCCGGACTTGTCGGACCCGCATGCGAGAAGGGCCGCATGTCTCTGAGCGACCCGCCGCGCGATGAAGTCGTCACCCGCCTCTACCGGGCCTCCGAGCTCCTCGACGACCCGGGGTTGCGGGAGCTGCTCAAGAACGCGGCCGTCGCGTTGCTGCGCGCAGAGACGTTCAAGACCCGGCAGCACACCCTCACGCTCATCGACAGCTTGCTGGTCACCGCCAGCGCGCTCGGCGTGATGCCGGCGGCGATCGTCGAGTCACTGCGCGAGCCGCTGCCGGGGTTGCTGGGGCCGCGGGAGCTCGCCCGGGTCGACGCGCACTGAGGGGGCATGGGCCCGACTCTTCTTTCTGAACGCGTGGCCAGCCCTGCGCGACGCGCCCTGTCCACCGGTTGCCTGCTTGCGCCTCCGAGATTACTCTCTTCTCCGAGAACATTTCACGGAGGCGACATGGCAGTGCTCCACACATTCCTGAAGCGAGCCGGCTGGAAGCTGCGGGCGGACGGGTGGGCGGCCCCCTCGGGTCGCCACTACCGCGTGTTGGAGGAGGTGGCGCCCGGCGCCTGGGACCGCTCCGTCGCGGCGTTCCTCGCGAAGGCCATCCTCCAGGCGCAGGCGGGAGCGAGCGCCGGCGTCGAGGCCATCGCCGCGCTCAAAGTGAAACGCGCCACGCCGTTGACCGACGGCCGCCTCGCGAAGTTCGTCGACGCGGTGGCCCCGAAGCAGAGCTGGATTCTCCTGGACGCCGAAGGCCGGGTGTTCCCCCACGTCCCCTCTGCGCCCGAGCTCCTCGACGTGGCCGCGCGCCTCCCCGTCACGGTGGCAGCACCGGCGGCGCCGCTCAGGCAGCAGTCACTCTTCACGGACCTCAACCAGTGGATGCTCAAGGTGCTGCTCGCGCCTCACCTGCCCGAGCAGCTCCTCACCGCACCGCGTGGCCGTGTCCCGAGGAACGGGTCGACCCTCGCGACGGCCGCGAACGTCTCACTCGCTGCCGCGACGCGCTTCCTGCACGCCCTCGAGGCCGACGGCCAGCTCGACACCCGCTTCGGCGACTTGCGCGTCGCCAGGCCGCTCGAGCTCCTGGCTCAGTGGCGCGACCGCATGGGCAACCCCGCGAAGCGTGAAGTCTCGGCGGTCTCGGTGCGCGGCCGGTTCAACCTGGAACTCATGGCGGGCCTCTCCCGAGAGTTCGCGCGCGAGGGCGAGCACCCGCCGCTCGTGCTGGGGCTGCACGCGGCCTGCGCGGCGTTGGACCTGGGCCATGTGACGGGCACCGTGCCCGTGGTGTGGACGCCAGCCCTCGACACCGCGCGACTGGAGGCCCTGGGACTCGTGGCCGTCGGCGCCGGTGGGCAGCGCTTCGACGTCGTGCTGCGCGTGCCGCGGTACCCGGAGTCGTTGTTCCGCGGAGTCGTGTCGCCGCAAGGGGCCCCCGTGACGGACATCATCCAGTGCTGGCTCGACACCTCGCACTACCGAATTCGTGGGGAAGAGCAGGCTGACTTCCTGTGGCGCAAGGTCTTCAAGCCGGCCTTCACCCCATGAAGCTCCTCACCGACGAAGAGGCCGACGTCCTCCGTCGCCTGCTGCGTGCCGTCGGTAGCGTCGTGCCCGAGTTCATCATCGCCGGTGGCCAGGCGGCCCGGCTGCTGCGGCTGCACCCGCTGGCGACGCGCCTCGAGTGGGCACCGCTCCTCACCTCCGACACTGACGTGGCCACCGTCGACCAGGGCCACCGCGGGCATGACCTCGCGCTCGCCTTCGAAACGGAGGGGTTCACCGCGGCCCTCGAGGGCGACGACAAGCCACCACGGACCCACTACCAGCGCGGCAACGCGGAGATCGAGCTCATCGTCCCCGACACGCCTCGGCGGAACTCGACTGGTGCCACGGTGAAAATTCTCGGGGCCAGCGCGCAGAAGGTGAAGGACCTCGAGCCGCTGTTGGTCGAGCCGACAGAACTCGAGGTGCCCGACGTCGGGCGCGTGCGCGTGCCGAACCCGGCCGCGTACATCATCCAGAAGGTGCTGACCCTCACCAACCGGCGATCGCCCCTGAAGAAGGGGAAGGATGCGCTCTATGCCCACGACGCGTTGCTGCTCTTCACGCGTGACGGCCAGCTTCACCCCGACGTCGTCTCCCTGGCGGGCCGGGTGTTGGCCACGTTGACGAAGAAGCAGAAGGCGAAACTGCTCGAGAACGCCGCGAAGCTGGGCGACGCACGCACGGACTTCGTCGGCGAGTCGTCACGCCAGGCGGAAGGTCGAGCGTCTCTGCACACCGCCGAGGCCATCGCGCTGGCGAACCGGCTCGGATTCAGGGAGTTGCTTGGTCTGAAGTGAGAAGCCGCGCGCGCGACATGGCGGCCCTCCGGCGAAGAAGGCCAGGAAGCCGCGCGCGACGAAGAAGAGCGCCGTCAGGCTCCGGGTCAAGCGGGTCGGAGACATCGTCGGGCCGAGCGAGCCCGAGTGGATCGTCTGACGCTCGCGTTCGTCGCAACCCGGAGCCGCTGCGGTTCGAGAGTGTTTCTCCCGCAGAAGCCTCACGTTGGAGCTCGCGATTCACCCCCGCTGACGCCGCCGGGTGCCGGCCAACGCGGTCTTCAGCGCTGCGCGTCGCCGCTCGACGTCCTCGGTCGGGGTGGGTGACGGCTCCATGCGGGGAAACACCAGCCCCACGGCGCCACCGAAGGGCCGCAGCACCCGGTTCATGGTGTCCAGCGTCGGGTTGGCATCGACCCGCTCTTCGAGCTGCTGCACCGCGGCGGGGGAGAGCCCGACGAGGCGCGCGAAGTCGTCGCGATTCCGAAGCAGCACCACGGCGCGCAGGAACCGCACCGCCTCGCCGAACCGCCACTCACCGCGATGCACCAGCGCCGCCACGTCCTGCAACAGCTCCTTGCGCTGCAGCGGGCCCAGCGCTGCGAGGTCGGCGCGCTTCTTCACAGCAGCCCCCAGGCGCGCAGCCGCGCTTCCGTGCGCAAGAGCCCCAGGCCGGGGAACTCGAGCGTCTCCTTCGGCAAGCCGAGCGCACCGAGCAACGTCGGCAGCCCCGTGAGCCGCTCCGCGAGCGCCCGCAACCCGTCACGCACCAGCGGCTCGTGCGCGCCGAACGTCGGGAGCAACCCTCGCCAGTCGACCTCGCCCCCTCGCTCGAAGGGACCCCAGTGGGTGGTGCGGGTGATGCCTTCGAGATCCATCTTCATCGGCGCGAAGTCGTACACCGGCGCCAGCCACACGGCGTCTGCGCTCTTGAGCAACGAGGTATTCCGGCCGTGGTTGTCGGAGTTGCCGAACACGAGGTTGAGGACGTCGCGCTCCACGTAGTCGAGGAGGAGCTTCGGCCAGGCGGCCGGCGGCACCACCTTTCGCAGGGCCCCGAGCACGTCTTGATGACGCAGTCGCGCGCCGGGGCTGGCGGCGAGCAGCGAGTACATCGATTCCACCCCGAGGCGCACTTCACGCCCTTCCTGGCGGCGTACGTCGAAGCGGGGCAACCACAGGCTCGGTCCGTTCTGGCCTTCGCGAAGCGCCATGCCGTCGGTGGAGATGGTGTCGATGCCCAGCCGCTCGAGCGCCTGGTAGTAGACGTACTCGGAGCGGAGGATGAGCTGATCACGCTCGTGCCTTTCGCGCGCGAATTTCACCAGCACGTGGCTCGCGGGGTTCTCCGGTTCGTCCTGCCAGACGTCGATCCACACCTGGCCGTCCGGGTCTTTGCGCAGCAACAGTTTGGGTGAATCACCGCCGGCTCCGGTAGCGCCGCCCACCTGCGCCCCGTGCTCGGCGGCCCACGCGATGAAGTCGTGCTCTCGCTCGATGACGGCTTCGGCGGGGAAGCGACGCGGCGAACCCAGGCGTGGTGGCAACGACTCCGCGATGCGCAGGTTGCCCACCGGTGCCACGGTGGCCTGCTTGAGCAGTTGAAAGTCGCTGCTGGGCGCGTCGGTCAGTTGGAGCCGCTTGAGCCACCAGCGCCGTGCATTTCCCATCGGGCGAACGTCATCGAGAAACGCCGGCCAGGTCGCTGAGATCGCGGGCCCAAACTCCAACGGCAACGAGAGGCTCGCCTGCGCGTCGAAGCGGTCCAGCGCCAACCACGCATCGAGGAAGGCGAAGTCGTACTCGAAGAAGCACTGACCCCGGTCGCCCCTCGCGTCGTCGGGGAACTCGAGGGTCGCGGCCTTGTGCCAGCCGCCGTCGAGCAGCATTTCGAGCGTCAGGGACGCGATCATGAGGTACTAAAGTAGTCGAAGATTCGGGGGCGAGGTGGGTTTTTAGTATTATAAAATAGGAACCGACTGCCCCCTGGAATTAATCGAACAGGGCCGCGACGAATTCTTTCGGGTCGAACGGTCGCAGGTCGGCCACCTTCTCGCCCACCCCCGCCCACGACACCGGCAACTTCAGCTCGTCGCAGATGCCGATGATCACCCCGCCCTTCGCGGTGCCGTCGAGCTTGGTCAGCGCGATGCTGGTGATCCCCACCGACTCGTGGAACTGCCGCGCCTGCATGATCGCGTTCTGACCATTCGTCGCGTCCAACACCAACACCACCTCGTGCGGCGCCCCGGGCAACGCCTTGTCGATCACCCGCTTCACCTTCTTGAGCTCCTCCATCAGGTTCAGCTTGGTGTGGAGCCGGCCCGCCGTATCGGCGATCACCACGTCGAACTTCCGCTCGATGCCCTGCTTCACCGCGTCGAACACCACCGACGCCGGGTCCGCCTCGTCCTTGCCCTTCACCAGCTCCGCGCCCGCACGCACCGCCCACACGTCGAGCTGCTCGGCCGCCGCAGCACGGAAGGTGTCGCCGGCCCCGAGCAGCACCATCTTCCCCGAGTCGCGCGCCTTCGCCGCCAGCTTGCCGATGGTCGTCGTCTTCCCCGCCCCGTTGACCCCGACCACCATGATCACGTGCGGAGGACCCCCGCCGCCCAGCGTGTGGTTCGCCTTGATGGTGACGATGCGCTCCACCTCCGCGCGGATGAGGGCCTTGAGCTCGGCCAGGCCCAGCGACTTCGACTTCGCGTGCGCGCGCGCGAACTCCACCAGCGCGGAGGCCGTCTTCACCCCGATGTCCGCGGTGAAGAGCACCTCCTCCAGCTCCGCCAGCACGCCCTCGTCGACCGGCTTCGGCGCCCCGCCGAACAGCCCCGCGAGCCGCGCCATGAAGCCTTCACGCTTCGTCTTCGACAGCCCCGCGGCCAGCGTCTGCCCCGACTCGGCGTCGACCCGTCGCTGCTGATCGGCCTTCTTCTCGGCCACCAGCCGCGCCGCTTCGTCGGCCGCGCGCTTGACCTCTTCGGCCGCGAGCCGCTCTGCCTCTTCGCGCTCGCGCTTGCGGCGGTCTTTCTCTTCGACCTCGAGCGACTTCTCGGCCCGGTAGGCCTCGCGCTTCGCCGCCTCGAGCTCAGCGCGGAGCTTCGCCTGCTCGGCCTCGGAGACCGCCTGGCCCTTCAGCGCCTCCAGCTCCGCCGCCTTCAGCCGCGCCTGCTCGACCTCCGCCCGCTTCTGCGCCTCGAGCTCAGACGGCGGCAGCGTCACCTTCGGCAGCGCGGGCTCTTCCGACTTCGGCTTCTTCGACTCGAGCGACGGGGTGAGCTGCGTCGTCGACTGGAGTGAAGGCGGCGCTTTCGGCGCACGACGCAGCAACTTGCGCAGCGCCAACCCCATCAACACCACGAAGCCGAGCGCGACCGCTCCGACCAGCCACACCGCCGGGTCCGCCAATGAGGGCGCCACGTCCGCCAGCAGCACGATCACTGCGCCGCCGCCGGGACGACCGGGAACTTCGCCACGAACAACCGATCACGCCCGTCCGTCGGCACCTGGTCCTTGTTCACGATCGGCAGGCGTTGATCGCTCTTCGGGTCCCAGAACCCCATCACCAGCGACAGCCCCCGCACC
>JBBRUE010000365.1:0-6909 GCA_038248085.1 Myxococcales bacterium
CCCAGGCGGGCGGCGAGGGCGCGATCGACGACGAGGGGTCCGTAGACGGTGGCGTACTGCACGTCGCGCGCGGCGGTCAGGCCGGTGCCGTGCGCGTAGTGATCAGGCGCGAGCACCACGACGACCGGGGGCCGTTGGCGCGCGAGGGCCGTCCAGAAGCCGGCGAGCTCGGAGGCGTCGATGAGGTGGTGCGGCGCGACGACGGCCACCGGGGGCGCCGGGAGCGTCATCGGCTCGGCGTGCGCCACGATGTCGTCCCACATCACGCGATCGCCCGGGTACGTGCCGCGCACCACGGTCGTGCAGCTGCAGGTCAACGCGAAGATCGACGCCGCGGCCGCGAGGAGACGGCTCACCGGTAGAGCAGCCCGCCCCACTCGACCACCGCGAACCCGCTCCGCTTCGCCGGCGTCAGCACCTGCGGCCTCAACATCACCGGCGCCTCCAACCCGCGAAAGTCGACCAGCACCCGAATCACGCTGTCCGGCGCGGGGCTCACCTCGAGCGGCGCGGCGAGGTCGATCTCCTCGCGGGGCACGAAGCGCACCGCCGCCCACGGCTTCGCCGACATCCGCACCAGCCAGAACTCCATGAAGTCCGCCGTCTCGCGCGCGTCGAGGCCGAGCATCTGCACCGAGTGCTCGAGGAACTTCGGCAGCTCGGCCCGCGGCACCACGAAGCCCTCGGTCAGCGGCGCGGGCTTCTCGGTGAGCCCGCTCTCCCAGAACAGGTACCGGTGGGCGCGCCCATCACGCGTCACCAGCCGGCCCTTCGGGCTCGCGGTCACCGTCCACCCTTCGCCATACGCGGGCTCCGACTTGATCACCCCGCCCGGTGGGTTGACCCGCACCGACACCTCCAGCGGGCGCTCCGGGTACAGGTAGATGACGGGCTTCGCCATCTCGCCCTCGTATTCGTGGAACGACACCCGCAACTCCGCGAGCGCGACGGCGCCGTCCTTGAACGTCGCCACGAAGCGAAAGCGGTTCGACCCCAGCGACATGTTCTTCTGGCCCTTCGACGCGCGGTAGCTGAACGCCCGGTCGCCTGCCTTGAACTTCTTGATCAGCCCCTTCGCCTGCACTCCGCCCGAGGCGTCGAGCGAGGTGACCTCGATGCGCTCGCAGCCCTCGGCCACTTCGCCGGTGAACTCGGTCGACGGCTCGTAGATCGACGCTTCTTCCTTCGGCGAGGTCACCTGGATGGTCTGCCCTGGCCCCGCGGTCGTGCCCGGGAGCCCCGCGGGATCGACCTTCACGCGGTCGAACACCTGTCGCGGTTCCCCCGGTGATTCGCAGGTCACCCGCGCGCGGTCCTCGCTGATGCTCAACGTCCACACCGTGGGGCTCTTGTCGAACTTCACCTTGATGGTGCGGGCCGCGTCGTCGTGGTCGACGATCTTCAGCGGGCGCAGCGAGCTCCGCTTGAGGCTGGCGTACGAGACGTTGGGGCCGCCCGCGATGAAGAGCGTCTCCTTGCTCGCCGGGTCCCGGTACATCTCGTCTTCGGCCAGCGCGAGGGTGGAGAGAAGCGACAGCAACAGCAGCGCGAGTCGTTTCATGGCGCAGCAGTGTGCATGAGTCCGGCTAGAAACGCTGCATGCGTGCCCTGCTCGTGGTGGTCCTGCTCAGCAGCAGTGCGGCGTTCGCCCAGGCCGACCCCGACCCGTGGCTCGGCCGCGACAAGGCGCTGCACTTCGGGTTGAGCGCCGGTCTCGCCAGCCTGGGTTACGCGGGGGCGGCGCTGCTCACCGGTGACGAGGGCGTGCGACTCCTGGTCGGAGGCGGGCTCGCCCTCACCGCCGGCGCGGCCAAGGAACTGGCCGATCTTGCCGGGCTCGGCCAGCCGTCGTGGAAGGACTTCACCTGGGACCTCATCGGCACGGCGACGGGCCTGCTCACCACGTGGCTGCTCGACCACTTCCTCGTCCGACCGCTGCTGCTCGCCAACCTTCGCTGGTGAGTTCCGCCGTGCAGGAAATGCGGGGAGGGACTCGCGTGCGGGGGCTTTACTGCCGCGGCGTGCTGCGTCAAAAGGCCGCTCGCATGCTCCGTTTTTCAGCCGACTGGCGCACGATTTCCTTCCTCTGCCTCTTCGCGGCGCTCTCCATCTCGGGGTGGCTGCTCGACCCCTCGGGTCCGCTGCTCGTCGCGTGGGTCATCGTCACGGCGCTCAGCTCGTGGGTCTGCGCCATCGTCGCGCACAACACGGTGCACTGCCCGGTCTTCAAGAGCCGCCCGCTCAACAAGCTCTTCCAGGTCTGGCTCAGCCTCTCGTACGGCTTCCCGGTCAGCGAGTACGTGCCGGGCCACAACCTGTCGCACCACAAGTTCACCCAGGAGCGCGAAGACGTGATGCGCACCACCAAGGTGAACTTCCGGTGGAACCTGCTCAACTTCCTCTTCTTCTTCTTCGCGGTGGGCCCGGGCGTCACGGTCGGGAACTACCGGTACCAGAAGATGATGAAGGAGCGCCTGCCGCAGTGGAACCGGCAGCTCCGCTACGAGCTCGTCGCGGTGTGGGGCGTGAAGGCGGCGCTGCTGGTGCTCGACTGGCGCAAGGCGCTGCTCTTCGTGATCATCCCGCACCTGTTCGCGGTGTGGGGCATCACCACGGTGAACTTCCTGCAGCACGACGGCACCGACAAGGACCACCCGGTCAACCACTCGCGCAACTTCGTGGGCACGCTGTTCAACTTCTTCACCCTCAACAACGGGTACCACGGCATTCACCACGAGACGCCGGGCCTCCACTGGAGCCTCACGCCCCAGGCCCACGCCGAGCGCTTTCACCCCACCATCTCGCCGGAACTCGAGCAGCCGTCGCTCCTGGTCTACATGTTCAAGGCCTTCATCTACCCGGGCAAGCGCGTCACCTACGACGGCAAGCCGGTGGTGATCCAGGGCGAGGGGGCGGACAACGACTGGGTGGTGAAGACGAAGGACATCGCGGCCGCCGAGCTCGGCGCGGCCGGCAGCGGTACCTGATCCCCTCCGATGGCTGACACGAAGAACGGGGAACCCCTCGTTCCCTTCGTCGATGCGCGCGCCTTCGCGAAGTGGCTCAAGGCGAACCACGCGAAGTCGAAGGGCCTGTGGCTCAAGCTCGGGAAGAAGGGCGCCGCGCGGTCCATCACCTACGCCGAGGCCCTCGACGAGGCGCTGTGCTGGGGGTTGGATCGACAGCCAGAAGGGCGCGCTCGACGCGGCGTGGTGGCTCCAGCGCTTTTCCCCGCGCGGCCCGCGCAGCCTCTGGTCGAAGGTGAACCGGCTGAAGGTGGCGGCGCTCCTCGCGCAGGGCCGCATGCAGCCCAGCGGACTGCTGCAGGTCACGCGCGCCCAGGCCGACGGCCGCTGGGAGCAGGCCTACGACTCGATGAAGAGCGCCGCCGTGCCCCCCGAGCTCGAGACCGCGTTGAAGGCCCAGCCGGTTGCGGCCGCCTTCTTCGCGACGCTCAACGCGACCAACCGCTACGCGGTGTTGTTCCGGGTGCAGACGGCGAAGAAGCCCGAGACGCGCACCCGCCGCATCGAGCGGCTCGTGGCGATGCTGGCGCGCGGCGAGAAGCTCCACTGACCGGTTCCCGTCCCCCTGCGAAGGCGGGGAGAGGGCCTGCGTCCGTCAGTGGTACTCGACCTGGTACTCCATCATCGGGAAGAGGGTCTCCTTGCCGCTGACCAGCTGCCGCGCGAGGCCCGAGAGGCCCGGCGCCTTCTTGAAGAGCGGGCGCAGCCCCGAGGCCTCCACCGTCTTCGAGAGCAGGGCCACCGCGACCTCGGGGCTGTCTTCGTCGTCCTGGTCGCGCGTCATGAACTCCTCAAAGAGGCTCTTCTTCTTGTCGAAGAGCTTGAGGGACACCGTCTCGCCCGCGGGGATGTTGGCCTTCTGCTTGCCGACCTCGATGGCCTTGTTGAAGCCGCCCAGCTCGTCGACGAGGCCGTTCTCCTTCGCCTGCGCGCCCAGCCAGGTGCGGCCCTGCGCCAGCTCCTGCATCTTGTCGTTGTCCATCTTGCGGCCCTCGGCCGCGAGCGAGACGAAGCGGTTGTACGAGGCGAAGAGGTCGGTGTCCCAGCGCCTGGCCTCCTCGTCGGTGAACTTGCGCGCGCCGATCAACGCGTCGGCGTGCTCGCCCACCTTGAAGGTCTCGTTGTTGAGGGCGAGCTTTTCGTAGAGCCCGCCGAGGCTGGGGATCACCGTGTAGATGCCGATCGAGCCGGTGGAGGTGGTGGGCTGGGCGACGATCGCCGTCGCGTCCATCGAGACCCAGTAGCCACCCGAGGCCGCCACGTCGCTCATCGAGACGATGACCGGCTTCTTCTCCTTCGCCCGCGCTACCTCGCGGCGCACGTAGTCGCAGCCGAGGCCCGCGCCACCCGGCGAGTCGACGCGGAAGATGATCGCCTTCACCTCGTCGTCGTCGGCCGCGCGGCGCAGCGCCTTGATCAACGGGTCACTGCCCTGGTTCGAGCCGCCCCCGAACGGATCATCGCTGCCCTTGCCCGAGACGATGAGCCCGGTGGAATAGATCAACGCGAAGGTGTGCTTGCCCTCGGTCAGGCCCGCGTCGGAAGGCGAGACGTTGCGGTAGCGGTTCGCCGAGACGAAGTGCAGCTTGCCCTTCGCGTCGAGGCCCAGCTTCGTGCGCAGCAGCGCCTCGACCTCGTCGTAGTACCCGAGCTGGTCGATCAACTTCTGCTCCAGCGCCCAGTCAGACTTGGTGCGGCCCTCTTCGACCAGCGCGCGCACCTTGGCATTGTCGAGCTTGCGGTAGGTGACCACTGCGTCCACGAAGTGGTCGAAGGTGATGTTCATGTTCGAGACGATCATCTCCTTCACCGGCTCGGTGAAGGCCTTGAGCCCCGACTGCTGCCCGCTGACGGACTTGTACTTGCCGTAGCGGAAGTACTGCACCTCGACGCCGATCTTCTCGAGCAGGCCGGGGTAGTGGCTGATGTCGCTCGCCAGCCCGTTGAACTCGAACCACGAGTCCTTCGGCATCATGATGGTGTCGGCGCCCAGCGCCAGCGCGTACTCCCGCTCCGCCAGGTACTCGCTGTAGGCGACGACGAACTTGCCGCTCTTCTTGAAGGCCACCAGCGCGTCGCGGATCTCTTCGATCTTTCCCCAGCCCGTGCCGTCGAGCGACTCGATGTCGAGGAGCACGCCCTTGATGCGCGGGTCCTTCGCGGCCTTCTCGAGGTTGAACACGTGCTGGCGCACGGTGACCGGTGAGCCTCCAAACAGCTCTTCGAAGCCGCTGGAGCGCACGTACTCGGGGATGCCGCCCGAGAGCTTGATCCGCAGCACCGACTGGTTGTCGACGGTGCCTCCGCTGCTGCCTTCACCACCCAGCGCTGCAAGGAGCACGATGCCGGCGAAGCCCAGCGCGAGGAACCCGAAGCACCCCAGCGCGAGAATGAGACCGGCTCCCATGCCGCTGCGCCTGGGCGCGGGCGGCTGCGGCGCCGCGTAGGGCGTGGGCACGGGCTGCGGAGGGGGCGCGTTGGGATCCATCATGGCGCGCGAGGCGTAACTGGGTGCCTGAGCCCGGGCAAGGAAGCGATTGGCCCGGGCCCTCCCCTTTCAGCGCAGCGCGGCGCGCGCAGTGGCGAGGTCGGCGTCCAGCTCCGCGCGGCGCGCGGTCTTCTGCGCGGGCGAGGCGAAGGCGATCTCCGCGAACTCGCGCCCCGCTTCGCTCACCACCCGCTCGAGCCCCGGCTTGCTGATCAACCCGCGCTTGAAGGCCTCGGTCGCGGCGCCGACGTAGGTGTCGAAGAGGAACACGCCCTTCGTCGCGAAGTCGGCCTTCGCCGCGGCGTCGAGGTGGCTGACGTTGTGAATGAACACCGAGCGCATGTCACCGCCGGCGGTGGCCCCGGCCTTCGCCCCGTACAGCGCGTCGCCCTGGCCGCTGTCGCCGAGGAACACCGAGCCGTACTCCGGGTAGAGCTGGCGCACCTGCTGCCAGTTCTCGAACTTCTTGTCGGCGATCGACTGGTTGCCGAGGAGGTGCGCGAGGTCCCCCGAGAGCACCGTGGCCTGGGTGACGCCGTGGTCGTGCATCATCGAGCGCGTGAAGTGCTCCATCACCCCGAGGGGATCGTACGGCCGCGCCGAGAGGAACATCAGGTCGCCCACGCGGTCAGGCTGCGCGCCCGCCCCCTTGTCGAGCTCGGCGTAGAGCGCGCGCACGCCCGGGTAGACCGTCTTCTTCGGAAAGCGGTCGTCCTTGAGGTTCACGTAGAAGGTGTCGTCGATGTCGCTGAGCACCTTCACCCGCGCGCCCTTCGCCGGCGCCTCGGCCTGGAAGTGCGCCAGCAGCGCCGCACGGAGGTCCTTCGACTCGAGGTCGCGGAACACCAGCTGCTGCAGATCTCGGAAGTCGTTGCCGCCGTCGATCAGGTTCTTGAGCGCGGTGAGCGACTCGCCCTTCGTCGCCAGGAACACCGACACCACGGCCTTCGCCTCGAGGCCCTCGAGGTCCCCCTCCTGGAGCCCCTGCACCAGCTTCGCCCGGCTCTCCACACTCAGCTCCCCCACCCGGCCCTTCGAGAGCAGCTCGAGGAAGGCAGTGCGGTTGTCGGGGCCGAGGAGACGATCGTCGAGGTCTTCCACCAGCGCGTGCATCTCGTTACGCGAGAGCCCGGCGAAGAGCTGGTTCAACTCACCAGCCGGCGCGTCGCGGAACATCGCGAGCACCTGCGCCTCTTCACTGCGATCAGTGTGGCCGGCCATCAGCGCCCGGAGTTGGCTCAACTTCGCCTGCACCGGCGACGCCGCGGTGGCGGTGAACCCACCCGCGGTCGTCGGCCCTGCCGGGCGGGTCGGCGCAGCGGCCGGCCTGGGGGCCGAAGGCTGGGTGGTGCTGGGGCGAAAAGCAGGGAGCACGTCCGTCGAGCGGCGGATGGC
>JBBRUE010000366.1:0-6906 GCA_038248085.1 Myxococcales bacterium
CTTCCTGCTCAACCGCGTCGACGAGCTCACCCCCGACGAGGCGAAGAGCTTCCTCGACCTCGATCGGCAGATCTCACCCACGGTGCGCGGCAAGCTGACCTAGAAGGCGGTGATCCGCTACGTCACCAAGCCGCTCGAGCTGGCGCGCGCGCGGGCGAACGGCGACGTGCCCGGTGCGCTGGATCTCCTCTCGCACGTGCTGTCGATCGACCCGAAGAACGTCGAGGCGCTGGCGCTGCGGGCGGACCTCACCAAACGAGGCAATCGGAGCGACGCGGGACCGTAACGGCGCATCATGCGCTCACTCGTCGTGTTGGCCCTGGTGGTCGTCTCTTCGTCGGCCTGCGCCGCCACGCGTGGCAGCGGGATCAAGCTCACGGAAACGCGGAAGGTCTCCGAGTTCACCGAGATTGTGGTGTCCGACGGAGTCTTCCTCGAGGTGAAGAAGGGCGCGCCGTCGCTCACCATCGAGGGCGATGACAACCTCGTGCCCCTCTTCGTCACCGAGGTGGTCGACGGGCGGCTCCGCATTCACCGCAAGACGAAGGACTGGGTCCGCACCTCGCTCAAGCTGGTGGTGCGGGTCACGACGCCTGCGCTGCGCAGGCTGGAGGCCAGCGGCGGGGTCGAGGTGCGGCTGGAAGACGTCGCGGCCCCGGCGTTCACGGCCGAGCTCTCGGGCGGCGTGGAGCTGACCGCGAAGGGCCTGGAACTCGACTCGCTCGACCTCGAGGCCTCGGGTGGGGTGAACGTGACGCTCTCTGGCCGCTCGCAAGCGGCGAAGTGGAAACTCTCGGGCGGCGTGGACCTCAAGGCGCAGCAGCTCCAGGTCGCCCAGGTCTCGGTGGACGCCAGCGGCGGCTGCGATGTCGAACTGACGGCGAAGGACTCCGTGGTGGGTGAGGCCTCCGGCGGGGTCGGGCTGAAGGTCTACGGAAACCCGCCGAAGTCGCGCGTGCACACCTCGGGCGGCGCCGACGTCGAGTACGTCGACTGATCCGGCGCAACCCCGGGGTCCCATCACTTCCCATCCGCCCAGTCGGAGCGGGGCACGATCACGTTGCGGCGCGCCCGTACGTGGGCTGCGCACGAAGAGAGAGCGCAGGTTGCGGAGTGGCCGGCGCGCAGCATTCAGCGCTTCGCGGCGGGTGGCCGAGAGGGAGGCGTTGCTCGGGGGGCAGAAGCCGCCGCAGGGGAGGGCAACGTTGATGCAGAAGCTCTCGACGTAGGAGCAGTTTCCGGGTGCGGCAGGGAGGGCGCTGTACAAAGACCTGCCTGCGCTGAGCGAGGCAGTCGAGAAAAGGGCTCAGCCCCTGCCCCAACTCAGCGAGCCTCGCGACCTCGAGCGCGAGGGACCCAAGCTGGAGACGCCGGGAGGCGCGGGTCTCCCGACGCATCAACTTCGTTGTCACGCAAGCGTCGGTCCCCCCGCGCGCGCGGCTCCCGCAGGCAGGAATCGCGTTTGACCTCGTTGAGGTCGACCACCTCCTCGACGCTGAAGCCGCTCGCGAAGCCACGCCGGGCGAGGGCTTCGCAGGGGGTCTTGAAGAGCGCCTTCTCGCGCGTGCGCACCGCGTGCTCGCCCGACCGCGCCTGCTCGAGCGTTACGCCGACCCGGGAGACGGTCTCCACGCCGGGGAAATGACCAACTAACGAGTCGGATGGCCGAGCGACCCGCCGCCTGTCAACGAAGTTGATGCGTCGCGAGACCCCTGCCCGTCGCCGAGCGCCCTCGTGACGAAACGCACGTGGCGAGGGGCTGCTCGGGTCGGGTGATGGCGTGCGCCCCTTCGCCCGCCGCGCACCGCCTGTGCCGCAGTTCCAGGTCACCTCAACCCCCGCGCTCCCCGGGGCGCGAGGTCCATCAGCTTTGGGTGCGCCCCAGCGACGTCGGAACGCGGCACAGGGCACCCAGGGCTTCGCACTCTCCCTGCCGCTCGAGGGCCTCGCCGTCCTCCTGGCGGTGCTGGCGTGCTCGATCTTCCGCCTGACGCCCGCCCACGACTGACCCGCAAAGAAAAAGCGGCTTCGGTTACCCGAAGCCGCCCCCCTCCCGAAACAATCAACAGGGCCGCTCTTCGCGTCCGCCCCGTCTGGGCTCAACCTCTACGAGCGAGCCCTTGTTCCTATTTCTGAACGCTCTGACCCGGGGGTCGGAGCGTGTGCGCAATAAATCGAGTGCTCAGCTGCAGCCGGTCGTCGCGCCGCAGTTGTGGCACTTGTAGCAAGCGCCGTTGCGCACGGTGATGGTGCCGCAGACCGGGCAGGGCGGGGCGTCGGCCTGGTTGAGGAACGCCGAGTTGACCGTGTTGCTCGAGGCGCTGACCGCCATTGGAGGCGAGATCTTCGGCGCCGCGGAGGACACCTTCTTCGCCTCGGTCTCCATCATGCTTTCCGTCTGCCCTTCCTGCGGCAGGAACTTCAGCGACAGCCAGCGGAAGATGTAGTCGGTGATCGACTTCGCGATGGGGAGATCGGGGTTGTTGGTGAAGCCCGACGGCTCGAAGCGGGTGTGGGCGAACTTGTCAGCCAGCACCTTGAGCGGCACCCCGTACTGCAGCGACAGCGAGATCGCCGTGGCGAACGCATCCATCAGGCCCGAGACGGTGCTGCCTTCCTTGGCCATGGTGATGAACAGCTCACCGGGCTGACCCTCTTCGTACATCCCGACGGTGAGGTAGCCCTCGTGGCCGGCGATGGAGAACTTGTGGGTGATCGCACGGCGCTCGTCGGCGAGGCGCTTGCGGGCGATGCGCTCCACCACGACCTGAGGCGCCGGCTGGGCGACCTCGGCCTTCTTGACGTCCTTCGAGGTGTTGAGCGGCTGGCTGCGCTTGCACCCGTCGCGGTAGACCGCCACGGCCTTCAGGCCGGCGCGCCACGACTCCATGTACGCCATCTCGATGTCGGCGACCGTCGCGTCATTCGGCAGGTTGACCGTCTTGGAGATCGCGCCCGACAGGAACGGCTGCGCCGCGCCCATCATCTTGATGTGCCCCATGTAGTGGATGGAGCGCACGCCCTTGGCCGGCTTGAACGCGCAGTCGAACACCGGGAGGTGCTCGTCTTTCAGGCCCGGGGCGCCCTCGATGGTGTCGTTCTTGTCGAGGTAGGTGATGATCTGCTCGACCTCGGTGCTGCTGTAGCCGAGCTTCTGCAGCGCGAAGGGGACCGTCTGGTTGACGATCTTCAGCATGCCGCCGCCGACCAGCTTCTTGTACTTGATGAGCGCGATGTCCGGCTCGATGCCGGTGGTGTCGCAGTCCATCATGAAGCCGATGGTGCCGGTGGGGGCCAGCACCGTGACCTGCGCGTTGCGGTAGCCCGACTGCTCGCCGAGCTGCAGCGCCTCGTCCCACACCTGCTTCTGCGCCTCGTGGAGCGGCGCGTCGGTGTACGCCGGCAGCTGGTAGGCCGCCTTGCGGTGCTTGCGGATGACGCCGAGCATCGACTCCTGGTTGACCGCGTAGCCGGCGAAGGGCCCGAGGTGCTCCGCCATCTTCGCGGACATCCCGTAGGCGCGGCCGCCCATCAGCGAGGTGACGGCGCCGGCGTAGGCCCGGCCCGCGTCGGAGTCGTACGCCAGACCCTGGGCCATCAGCAGCGCGCCGAGGTTGGCGTAGCCCAGGCCCAGCGGGCGGAAGTCGTACGAGTTCTTGGTGATGCGCTCGGTCGGGTACTTCGAGAACCCGACGACGATCTCCTGGCCCAGCAGCGTGATGTCGACCGCGTGCTTGAACGCCTCGACGTCGAACTCCCCGTCGATGGTGCGGAAGTGCATCAGGTTCAACGACGCCAGGTTGCAGGCGGTGTCGTCGAGGAACATGTACTCCGAGCACGGGTTCGACGCGTTGATCCGCGCCGTGTTCGACGAGGTGTGCCACGCGTTGATCGTGGTGTCGAACTGGAGGCCCGGGTCACCGCACTGCCACGCCGCCTGGCCGATCTCGCGGAAGATGTCGCGGGCCCGGAAGGTGTCGACGATCGCCCCGTCGCGCACCGCGCGGGTCGAGTACGAGCGATCTTCCTGCACGGCCTTCATGAACTCGTCGCTGACGCGCACCGAGTTGTTGGAGTTCTGGAAGAACACCGACGAGTACGCCTCGCCGTTGAACGACGGGTCGTAGCCCGCGTCGATCAGCGCGTGCGCCTTCTTCTCTTCGCCCACCTTGCAGCGGATGAACTCGAGCACGTCGGGGTGCTCGGCGTTGAGGATGACCATCTTCGCCGCGCGGCGCGTCTTGCCACCCGACTTGATGACCCCGGCGAACGCGTCGAAGCCCTTCATGAAGCTGACCGGGCCCGACGCCGTGCCGCCGCCCTTGAGCACTTCCCGCGACGAGCGGATGGGCGAGAGGTTGGACCCCGTGCCCGAGCCGTACTTGAAGAGCATGCCCTCGGTCTTCGCCAGCCCGAGGATCGACTCCATCGAGTCTTCCACCGAGTTGATGAAGCACGCCGAGCACTGGGGGTGCTCCTCGACGCCGACGTTGAACCAGACCGGCGAGTTGAAGGCGACCTTCTGGCGCAGCAGCAGGTGGGTCAGCTCGGCGTGGAAGGCGTTCTTCGCCTCCGTCGACGCGAAGTAGCCGCCCTGCTCACCCCAGCGGGTAATGGTGTTGACGACGCGGCCCACCAGGGCCCGCACCGACGACTCGCGCTCCGGCGTGCCCGGCTGGCCGCGGAAGTACTTCGAGGCGACCACGTTGGTGGCGAGCATCGACCACGACTTGGGGATCTCGATGTTCTTCTGCTCGAAGACGACCTTGCCGTCTTCGCCGGTGATCGACGCCGAGCGGTACTCCCAGGCGATCTCATCAGCGGGGTCGACGCCCACGGTCGTGAAGTAGCGGGGCACTTCGAGCCCCTGGGCCTTCCCGTTGCGCGGCACCGCGCGCGCGTCCACCGGAATCACCGAAGCCACCACATTCATGGGAGTCACCTTCTCCATCTGGATGTCCTCTTTTCTAACCACTGGGTCTGACAGCGTTGGTTTTACAGATTGACTGTTGGTCTGTGTGAAAGGCGAAAGGGCTTCAACCCCTCGGGACGAATCCCCTGGGGTGCGAAAGTCGCGAAAGGTAGGATGTTTCGTTCTGTCGGAGCCCCTCCCGCTCCGAACCCGACCGGCTTTGGACCGGCGTGGGGGGGCGACTTATGCCTCTCGTCTCAGCCATGTGTCAAGCATCGCCGCACAAGATGTAGTGTCAAATATTCTTCCGATACCCAAGGCTTAGGGGTCATCGGGGACGAGTGCTACAGCCCTGATCGCGCCCGAGGCGGAAAATCGGCCTGCGCTCAACCTTGAAGGTCCAGGTGCGACCTTTCAGTCATGAGGCGTCCTGATTTCACTCGTCATGACGATACATGTCTTTTCATGCGGACCGCCCCAATGCGAAGCGGACTTTGCTGAAAGTACGTGTCTGTGGGTGATCAGCTTTCCCTTGGAGGTCCTCAGCGCCAGCCCGGAAAGTCGGGGGCGCGAAGCGTTTTGCGCTGGGGCGCACCGTCAGCGAGGGCTTCTCAGCGAGCCGGGCAAAACGCGCTGATCGAACGAGCGTGCTATCTGCTCGCCCGCCATGCCCCCTCCGTACACGCGCCACCTCTTCGTCTGCACCAATCGACGCCCTGACGGCAGCCCGCGGGGCTGTTGCGCCTCCAAGGGGGGCGAAGAACTCCGGCTGGCCTTCAAGAAAGAGCTCGACGCCCAGGGCGTCACCGGGGTGCGGGCCAACGGCGCGGGCTGCCTCGACGCCTGCGAGCGGGGCATGTCGGTGGCCGTCTACCCGGACAACGTCTGGTACGGCCCGGTGACGGCGGCCGACGTGAAGGAGATCGTCACCAGCCACCTCGTCGGGGGGCAGCCGGTCGAGCGGCTGGTGATGAAGCTGCCGATCGAGCGGGCGAAGAAGGACTGACCTACTCGGTCTTGTTGCGGGCGAAGAAGGGGTGCGTGCCGAGGGCGCGGATCGTCTTCTTGTCGGGGAAGGTCGCGAGCCGGTAGCGCAGGGGCCAGTAGGTCGTCTCGGCCTTGATCGCCGCGTGGCCGACCTTCTTGAGCACCTCGTCCCACGGCGCCGCGGCGACCACCCGGTCGTCCTCCGGCATGTCGAGGTCGACGAAGACGATGAACTCCGCCTTCGGCATCAGGGTCTCGGCGCCCTTGGTCCACACCGCGTAGGTGCGCTTGAGGCCGTCGTCGTCGTCGGTGAAGAGGGTGGTGCCCACGAAGACGTCGGTGCCGTCGGCCTCGAACTTCTCGTCGAGGGCCTGCTTCTGCTCGTTGGCGTCGTGGGCGAGGGCCTCGAGGCGCAGGGTGGCGAGCATGGAGTCGGGCTCCGGGATCCACGGCTCGAGGCCGGCGCGGGTCAGCCGCCAGCCGCGCCCGGTGTTCGCCCGCGGGAGCCTGAGCCGCTCGTCGACCAGGTCGCCCGCCGCCGCCAGGCCCGCCTGGTCATCCGCGCCAGTGACGATCAGGTGGTCCCGCTGGGGGAGGAAGATCACCGGGTCGCCCTTCACCTTGAGCTTGCGGAGGGTCTCGAAGAGCAGCGCCCGGGCGACGTCGTGGTTGTCAGCCCAGGCCGACTCGTAGACGCCCGGGGACGGGCTGGTGAAGGCCTTCTTGCTGCGCGCGACGAGGCGCTGGCGGCCCTGCAGGAAGACCTCGTCGACGGTCTTGCCCCAGTCCTCGAGGTGCTCCTCGTTGAGGTACTGCATGGCGTCGGGGCCGTCGTAGACCACGACCTCGACCAGATCGTCCGCCAGCGGCCGCCGGACCATCGTCAGCGCAGTCTCGGAGCGGATCGCCAGCAGCTCCACGAAGCTGCGCTCGCGCACCGTGACGAGGAGCGAGTCCTTCGCTTCGGCCCAGGTCGTGGGGATCTCGGCGGGGAAGAAGCCGGCCAC
>JBBRUE010000367.1:0-6896 GCA_038248085.1 Myxococcales bacterium
CCGGTGACGCGCTCGGTCCCCGCGGGGATCGCCTATGCCGCCGGCGCGACGCTCGAGGCCCTGCACTGGCTCTTTCGCCTCGACGCCGAGCCGCTCATCACCCGCTTCGCGGCCAGCGAGCTCGCGCACGCGCAGTGGTTCGACATCACCGCCGCGAAGCGGGACCTCGGCTACGCACCGCTGGTGAGCCTCGACGAGGGCCTGCGTCGCATGACGCAGTGAAGGACACGACGTTCAGCCGGGCGACCGGCGTGCGCGCACCATGGCGATGACCCGTTCGGGCGAGAGCCACTCCAGCTCGGTCTCCAGCCCCATCACCGGATCCTCCGCCGGGAGAAACAACGTCACCTTCGACGCGTCGCGCACGTCGACCCGCGCGGCCTGAAACCCGAAGAAGTGCCGCACGAAGGGGAACACCGCCTTGTAGACGGCCTCCTTCACCGCGAAGCGCACCATCACCTCGTTCCAGCGCTCCGATTCCGGCAGCGACTCGATCTCCGCCAACTCCTCCGGCCGGCACACCTTCGAGGCGATGGTCATCCGCGATCGGCCATCGCCCTCGAGATCGACCCCGACCTTGCCCGCTGCATCCCGCGCTACCAGGGCGATCGCCAGGTCCGCCTTGTGGGTGATCGACGCCGTCACCCCGACGGCCGTCAGTGGCTCCCGCTGATCGTTGGTGAGCAGCGGGCCCCACGGAACACCCAGCACCTCAGCCGCCGCGCGCGCCGCCAGTCGCCCGCCCGCGTACTCGATCTGCCGCCGCCCGCGTTCGACGCCGGCCAGCGCCCGCTCCTCGGGAGCGAGTCGGGCGAGCACCACCTCGGGCACGGGCTCGGTCCCCGCGGGCAAGGGGACGGCCGCCAGCACGCCGAAACGCACGGTCCGCACCCACGCCACCTCGAAGAACTCCGGCACCTCCGCATCGTGACGCAGCTCACCGCCGCTCGCGACATTGCTGCGTACATCGGTGCCGGGGCGCGGTAACTTTCGCGGGCCGCCACGGCCCCACGGGCAAGGCATCACAGAGGGTCTTCATCTGGACGAGCTGGTCAACAAGCGGGTGGTGCTGATCACGGGAAAGGGCGGCGTCGGTCGCTCTGTCGTGACGGCTGCCCTGGCGAAGATCGCGGCGAAGCGGGGCCGTCGTGTGTTGGTGACCGAGATCGGCGAAGAGGGCGAGGACTACTCCCCCCTGGCCAAACACTTCGGTCGCGCCCGGTTGCCACGCACGCCCGAGCCGCTGGAGTTCAACGTCGACGGCGCGGTGCTCCTCGCGCGCACTGGGCAGGAGCTCTTCCTCAAGTCCGTGCTCCGCTCGGGCACCATCGCGCGCGTGGCCCTCGGCTCGGAGTCGGTGCGCCGGTTGCTCTCGGCCGGCCCTTCCTTTCGCGAGATGGGCGTCTTCTTCCAGCTCCTGACCTACCTCCGGATGAAGACCGGCGATGAGCCCGCCTACTCGTTGATCCTCGTCGACATGCCGGCGACCGGGCACTCGTTGTCGCTCACCGGGCTTCCCGAGCTGTTGCTGCGCCTGGTGCCCAAGGGCCCCATCGCGGCCTCGCTGCGTGAAGGGCAGGCGTACCTCAACGATCCAAAGCTCGGCGCCGCGTGGGTGGTCACGCTCCCCGAGACGTTGCCGGTCAGCGAGTGCCTCGAGCTGATCGACGGCTTGCAGAAGACGAAGATGCCGGTGGGCGGGGTGCTGGTGAACCGGCTCCCCAACGATCCCTTCAGCGAGGCCGAGCGCGCGGTGCTGACGCCGCTGGTCGAGCAGCACGGCTGGCTCGGGCGCGAGCAGTTCCACAAGCCGTTGCTCGCGCGCCGGGAGCTCGCCCGGTTGCGCGCCAACACGCCGCTCCCGATCTTCACCGCCCCGGAGTTGCCGCACGAGCTGGTGGTCGACAAGCTCGTCCAGGTGCTCGATGCGGCGAAGCCGATCCCCTTCACCCCGGTCGGAGGCTGACGTGACGAGCCCCGTGCGCATCGGAGAACTGATCCGCGATCGCCGCATCATCGTGTGCTGCGGCGCCGGCGGCGTGGGGAAGACCACCACCGCGGCCGCGATGTCGCTGGCCGGAGCGCGGGCCGGGCGCCGGGTGCTGGTGCTCACCATCGATCCCTCGCGCCGCCTCGCCGAGACGCTCGGGGTGAGCCGCAACCCGCCCGAGCCGGTGCGCGTGCCTGAAGATCGCCAGCGCGCCGCCGGCATCGTCGCCCCCGGTTCGCTCGACGCGTGGATGCTCGACCCCAAGCTGGTCGCCGACGGAGCCGTGCGCCGCCTGACCAAGACGCCCGAAGACGCCGAGCGCATCTTGAGCAACCGCATCTACCAGCAGGTCTCCACCATGGTGGCGGGCATGCACGAGTACACCGCGATGGAGGCGCTGCACCGCCTGGTGCACGAGGGCCGCTACGATCTCGTGGTGCTCGACACGCCGCCCTCGCGGCACGCGCTCGACTTCCTCGAGGCGCCGAGCCGGTTGTCGGGGCTGGTCGATTCGAAGGCGATCTCCGCGTTCCTCCCCAAGGCCGACAGCCTGGTGGGGCGCGCGGCGAGCCGGGTGATCCAGGTGATCTTGAGCGGCGTCTTCGGCGAAGAGTTCGCGTCGGAGTTCGTCAGCTTCCTCGCGACCTTCACCGGCATCTTCCGCACGCTGAACGTCGACGTGGGCGAGATGCGCCGCTTCCTCTCGGGGCCTGACGTCGCGTTTCTGCTCGTGTCTTCGCCCGCGCCGGCCACGCTCACCGAGGCCTTCTTCTTCCAGGACAAGACGAAGGAACTCTCGCTGCCGCTGCGGGGCTTCGTGCTGAACCGGAGCCGCGCGGGTTCGCTGGCGCTCCCGATGCCGCCTTCCGACGCGCCGGGAGATCCGCTGCTGTCGGGGGCGCTCTCGAAGCTCCACGCGCAGGCGGTGGTGGAACAGCTCGCGGCCCAGCGAGACCAGGCGCTGCTCGACGAGCTCCGTCAGCGGGCGGGGGACACCGCGACGGCGATCTCGTTGCCGGAGCTCCCGCAGGGGGCTGATGACATCGCCACCCTCGTCGCCGTCGCCGATCGCCTCGCTGCGTCGTGAACCCGACGCCGCCTCAGGCGATGGGCGGCAGGGGACTGACCGGGTTCATCGCGCCGCCTTCGCCGTTCATCCGGCTCAGGTCCTCGTCCAACTCGAGATCGGACGACTCAACGGTGCTCGCCTTCCGTGCCAGCCGACGGACGAGCTGTGCCGCGGCCGCGACGAGGACGCCTGCACCCACCACACTTGCGATCACCGGCACCACGGAACGACGCTTGAGGTTCATCATGGGAGCTCTCCTTATGGGTTCGACCATCAGCTGAGCAGCTTCCGCGCCACGCCCGAGTCGGCTGTAACTGCCCGCAGTTGCAGCGCGACACCGGAGCGAGGGGCATCAAGGCGAGCTTGACCCTGGTCAATGTGAAGGAGGCAGCAGCTTGAGCGGAACCCTCACCACGCTCGGCTCCCTCTTCGTTCGCGAGGCGGGGCGCGCGCTCGCGCGTCACCGGGCCCGCAGCCTGTTGACCACGCTGGGCATCACCATCGGCACCGCGTGCGTGGTGGTGGCGTTCTCGATCGGCAATAGCGCGGCCGAGCGCGTCCAGGCGGAGCTGCAGAAGTTGGGTGACGACCTGGTGTGGCTGGAGGCCGGCTCGCGCAACGTGGCCGGCGTGAGGACCGGCACCCGCGGCACGACGACCCTCACCCTCGCTGACGCGGAAGCGATCGTCGCCGAACAACCGCTCATCGCCCGCGAGGCGCCGCAGATCGACGGGAACCTGCGCGTGACGTTTCTGCGACGGCCCCGTTTCCCGTGTGCTCGTCGGGACTGCTCCGCCTAGGTTCGCCGCCGTGGAACTGGCTCCCCCCGCCCCCGACGCAGCGCCCGATCGGCGCCTCTTTCCCCTGCAGGTCCGCGTCTTCTCGCTGCTGTGGGTGGCCTACGCGTCGTACTACCTGTGCCGACTGAACTTCGCGGCCGCGCAGCCCGACATCCTCAAGGACTTCCCGACCTGGACGGCGGCCGACATCGGCGGCATCCCCTCGATGTACGCGGCGGTCTACGCCGTCGGGCAGTTCGTCAACGGCCAGCTCGCCACGCGCTTCGGCACCCGGCGCATGATGACCATCGCGATGATCGTCGCCGGCTTCGCGAACCTCGGCTTCTCGCAGGTGACGGCGTACTGGCAGATGTTGGCGTTGTGGGGCCTCAACGGCTGGGCGCAGTCGGCCGGGTGGTCGCTGGCGGTGGGCACCATGGCCGCGTGGACGCCGGTGAAGCGCCGGGGAATGGTCATCGGGCTGCTCTCGACTTGTTACATGCTCGGCAACGTGGCGGCGTGGTTGCTCGCCGGCGCGCTCTCGCAGCGGTACGGCTGGCGCCTGGTGTTCGCGGTGCCCGGGGCGCTGCTGTTGCCGGTGGCCCTGGTGTTCGGGCTGTTCCTGCGCAATCGGCCGGAAGACGTCGGCTTGCCTCCCGTCGCCGACGTCGCCGCGCCGAAGTCTGCTGACGGCGTCCCTGCGGCCCCGCTCGCGCCGCTCACCTCGGCGGAGGTGCTCAAGCTCACGCTCTCCAACCGCGTGTTGTGGGTGCTGACGATCGCCTTCTTCTGCTCGAACGCCGTGCGCTACGCGTTCATGAACTGGTCGATCCAGTACCTGGCGAAGTTCCAGGGCCAGTCGGTCGGCAACAGCGCCTTCAAGGCGGTCGCCCTCCCTCTCATCGGCGCCGTCGGTGCGGTCGCGGCCGGGTGGGCCTCGGACGCGCTGTTCCACGGTCGCCGCGCGCCGCTCGCTGCGGTGATGTTGTTCGCGCTCTCCATCGTGTGCGTGGTGTTCGCGTACGTCCCGGCGGGTCAACCCGTGCTGGCGATGGCCCTGCTCGGCCTCGCGGGCCTGCTGATCTACGGGCCGGACATGTTGATGAGCGGCGCGGCGACGGTCGACTTCAGCCACCCGCGTGCAGCGACGGCAGCGACGGGCCTGACGATGAGCGCCGGTGCGCTGGGCGCGGTGTTCTCGGGCGCGGGCGTCGGCTGGGTGCTCGACCGCGCGCACGGGGAGTGGTCGGTGGCGTTCTTCGTGCTCGCCGGCCTCGCGTTGGTGCCGGCGCTGTTGATGTCGTCGCTGTGGAACGCGCGACCCAAGGGCGCCGCGAGCTGACGGCCCTTCAGAACAGGTGCGTGGCCCAGCCTCGGCTCGCGGCGACCGAGAGCAACTCGGCGCCGGGCTTGTCGAGGCGGCCGACCACCAACGGGAGCCGCGCGCTCTCGAGCATCTCGAAGTCACCCATGCTGTCACCGACGACGAGATCGGCCGTGCGACCGATGTGCTGCCTGATCGCGTCGACCTTGCCGGCGTTGCAGGTGACCGGGCGGCAAAGGGTCTGGGTGAGCACGCCGTGCTCCACCTCGACGCGGATGCCGAGGGCGCGCGCGGGATCGACGCCGAGCTGTGGAGCGCTGGCCTCGATGATCCAGAAGTTGCTCGCCGAGACCAGCCACACCTCGTAGCCGGCGCTGGTCAGCCCGCGGATCATCGCCACCATCGCCGGGCGGTAGTTCGGCCACGCGATGGCCAGCTGCCGGCTCCAGCGGCGAACGTCGGTCTCGGTCAGCCCCGCCATGCACTGCACTGCCCACGCGTAGCCGTCGGTGCGGTTCTTCTTCACGCGGGCTTCGTATTCTTCCCAGATCTCGAAGGGGTCGCGGGTCGGGCCGAGCCCGGGAAGTAGACCGCCGGCCGCGAGCCACCGGAAGAGCGCCTCGCCGATGTCCTCGGCCCACAGCGTTCCGTCGGCGTCGAAGCAGGCGAGCTTCCCGGTCTTCGGCTCGGCGAGCTGCGCGGCGACGGCGGTCTGGAACGCGGTGGAGAAGGGCGCGAGCCAGGCGGGCAGGGTGGTCATGGGAGCGAGTATTTCACGCCACCGAGAGGGCTACTCCATCAGCTTCTTGAGGGTGTCTTCGACGCGCGCGAGACCGGCCTTCTGGAGCACCGCGTAGGCCGCGGGCGATGCCTTGAAGACCTCGTTCACCGCGGCGAGTGGAATCCGCACGACATCCACGGTCTCCTCGGCGGTCACGGTGGCCTGGCGGGGCTGGCCCGCGAGGGCGGCGAGCTCGCCGAAGAACTCGCCGGGCCCGAGGGTGGCCAGGGCCTTGCTGGTACCGAAGTCATCGCCGGTGACGGTGACCGTGCCTTTGACCACCACGAAGAAGTCGCTGCCGGCCTCGCCCTCCTGGCAGATCACGGTGCCCGCGGTGAACTGCTCCTTCTTCGAGAGCTCGACCAGGCGCTTGCGCGCGGCTTCGTCGAGGGCGCCGAATAACTTCGAGAACTTCACCGGCTCGTCGTTCATGGGCTGACTATGCCCGGGTCCCGCCTGATTGGACCGTGGCCGACTCAAACGAGCTTCGACGACGTGCTTGCTGGCATCGCCTGTCGCACCCTCCATCGGGATGACGGCCCACACAGCTCGCGGGTTGAACTACATTGTTCTCTGGTGTCGGCGCGCAGAGGGGTGGGAGCCCGTCGGGAAGAACTTTCGTTCGCCCACTGAATCCCACGACCCCGCAAAAGAAAAAGCCCCGGGGGTACCGGGGCTTCTTCACTTCGTACTGGAGCGGGAAAAGAGATTTGAACTCTCGACCCTCGCCTTGGCAAGGCGATGCTCTACCGCTGAGCTATTCCCGCGTGAGGTGCTGGTTACGGCCGACGGCTACCTACCTTGTCGTCTGACAAAGGGTCAAGCAGCTTTTTCAAACTGCTTTCTGGGCCGGCCCATCACGCTTGGCGAGCATCTTGAGGAAGGCCTGAAAGTACGTGCCAGCACTCCAGACCGAGAACGCGGTCGAGAAGTACACCAGGGTCTTGCCCACG
>JBBRUE010000368.1:0-6891 GCA_038248085.1 Myxococcales bacterium
ACCGGGTGTTGCGTCACGAGCGCGCGCGGCTCTCGCTCGGCACGGTGGCGCACGTGGGGCTCGCGTTGTGCCGCGCGCTCGCGCCGTTGCACGACGCCGGGCTCCGCCACGGCATGGTGCGTCCCCTGTCGGTGTGGTTCGTCGACGGCGGGGGCCTGCAGCTCCACTTCGCGGCGCTCGGTGAGCTCGTCGAGGCGGACCGGATGATCAGCCGCAAGTCGTCGCTGGGGGCTGCGCGCCGCTTCGACGACCTCGCGCCCGAGCATGCGTTGGCCCGGGTGCCCGGCGACGTGCGCACCGACCTCTACCAACTCGGCCACCTGCTCTACGAGTCGGTGACTGGCCGCTCACCGTTCCAGTCGATGCCCCACGACCGCGCGATCGCCAAGCCGGTGGCGCTCGACGCCAGCGTGCCAGCCGCGCTCTCGGAGGTGCTCGTCGCGCTGCTGGCGAAAGAGCCCGCGGCGCGGCCGACGCTCGCGGAGACGCAGGCGGTGCTCGCCTCCCTGCAGACGGATGAGACCGGTGCGCTCGCGGAGCTCGCCTCCACGCGCGCACGGTTGAAGGGGTTGCTGGGGCTCTGACGCCGCTCAGAAGACGACCCCGATGGTGAGGGGAATCAGCGAGTTGCGGGTTGGCGGTCATGACCTTCGAGCAGATGCGATAGAGCGGCGGCTCATGATCGTCTTCAACCTCCTCGCGATCGTCGTGGGCCTGATCATCGGCGTCTTCCTGGGGCCGATGTACTGGCTCTTCCCCGCTTTCATGGGCACCACGTGGGGCAACGTCGCCGCGTTCTCGACGGTGACGGTGGTCAGCCTCGCCGCCGATTTCCTCGGCCTCAAGGGGCGCCTGTTCTGGCTGCCGATGTGGCTGTGGGGGCTCGTCGGCGTCGGGGTCAACCTCCATACGATTCTCGGCTGGCTCGGCATCGGGGTGGCGCTGGGGGCGGTGGTGCTGCTCTTCGTGCTGCTCGGCGTGCTCGCGGCCGTCAACGACCGGAAGGCCTGGGCGCAGGCTCCTGGGTCCCTCAACGCAGCCCGCGACGCCTTCGCCAGGGGCCACGCCGACGAAGCCTGGCCTCACCTCGAGAAGGCATTCTTCGCCCCGACGTGGATGACGGAGACCCAGGAGACCTCTCGCCACAACCTCGAGGTGAGGTCCGTCGCGCGCGCGTCGAGGGCGGCGACGGTCGGCTCGCTCGAGCTGCGTCTGTTCGAAGCGCTGGGCCTGGCGTACCGCGACGCGATGACGACCGGGAAGCCGGAGATTCCTTCCGCGCTGACCTCGGCGATGCAGTCGCTGCTGGGGAACAAGGGTTCGCTCAACGCCGGCGATCACCCCGCGTTGGCTGCAGCGTTGGACAAGCCCGCGACCGCGACGAGCTGAGCTCCCGCTCCGAGGACGCGCGGGCGTGCACGGCCCCGCGCAGCTGTGCACCGCGCTGCACACCCGAGGGGCCCGGTTCCCCAGCGAGTTCAGCGGCCTGCGGTTCGGCACCCGGCGTGCTCAGGGGGACTGCATGGTGCTCCTGCTCGCCACCCTGCTCGCCGCTTCGCCGATGACCGGCACGGCGCCCGTGGCCCGCACCTCGCTTCGCGCGAAGGTGTCGATGGGCAGCCTGCTGGGCGCCGCCTGGTACGTGCCCGCCGGCCGCGAGCGCATCGAGACCGCGTGGCAGATGACCCGCGGCGCGATGGTCGGCGACACCCACTTCGACTTCCTCGCGCTGGCCTATGCGATGCCGGTGGTCGGGCCGTTTCTCTCGACCGCGCAGTCCGGGGACATGTTCTCCCGCGCGGCGCTGATCACCAGCGGGCTCCTGCAGACGCTCGGGCTGGTGGTCGGCATCGCGCGGCTGGCGGGGAGCGACGAAGCCGGGATCGTCGAGACCGGCCCGGTGATCAGCTTCTCGCCCATCGCCGCCGGGCACCTCGGCCTCTCGGTGGAGCTGGCCGGTTTCTGAAGGCGTGCTAACGCGCCCCGATGGAAAACCGCACGTCGAGCGTCGTCACCGCGTGGGTCGGCAGCGTGTTCCGCCTCGGAGGCGGGATGGTGGTGGCGCCGCAGCTCGGCCCGCGCCCGAAGGTGCCGCTCGAGCTCTATGAGTTCGAGGCCTGCCCGTTCTGCCGCAAGGTGCGCGAGACGCTGACCTTCCTCGACCTCGAGGTGATCATCTACCCGTGCCCGAAGGGCGGCACCCGCTTCCGCCCGAAGGCGATCGAGCTCGGAGGTAAGGCGCAGTTCCCGATGCTGGTCGACCCCAACACCGGCCGCACGCTCTACGAGAGCGACGAGATCAACCAGTACCTGGTGAGCACCTACGGCACGGGTTCTCGGCCGCTGATGGTGTCGCTGGGCCCGGTGACGCTGGTGAGCTCGATGCTGTCGTCGGCGATTCGCGGCGGCCACGGCGGGAAGCTGCGGCCCTCCACGCTGCCCGAGAAGCGGCTCGAGCTGTGGAGCTTCGAAGCCTCGCCCTACTGCCGCCTCGTGCGCGAGCGGCTCTGCGAGCTCGAGTTGCCGTATCTGCTGCACAACGTCGGCAAGCGCAGCCCGAGCCGGGCCGCCTTCGTCGCGCGCAGCGGCAAGATGATGGTGCCCTGGCTCTTCGACCCCAACAGCGGCACCGGGCGCTTCGAGTCGGAGGAGATCATCGACTTCCTCGACGCGACCTGGGGCCGCTGACACGGTCGGGCGGGTGCGGCGATGTGTCGCAGCCCCCCGACTGACGGCGCAGTAAGACGGGCCCCGTGACTCCGGCGGCGCCACCCATCGCGCAGGTGAACCTCGAGTGGCTGCGCCGCGTGCGCTGGTTCGTCTGGCTGGCCCAGTCGCTGCTGGTGCTGTGGGCCGGCGTGGGCCTCGGCATCCGCCTCCAGGGTGCGTGGCTGGCGACGTTGCTGCTCAGCGGCTTCGCCAGCAACTTCGCGCTCCTGGGGTGGATGCGCCGCGGCGGTCGCGCCAGCGAGAACGTGCTCTTCGCGGTGATGCTCCTCGACGTCGGGCTGCACACCGCGGTGTTCTTTCTCTCGGGCGGGCCGTTCAACCCCTTCACCGCGCTGTACCTGGTCAACGTCGCGCTCGGCACCCTCGTACTCTCGCGCGGGCGGCAGTGGGTGCAGCTGGGGGCCTGCCTGACGGGCTTCGCTTCGCTCTTCGTGCTCGAGAAGTTCGCGCCCGCCGAGTGGCAACTCCCCAACCACGCCGAGCTGATGCGGCTGCACCTCGCGGGCATGCTGGTGGCCTTCGTGGTGGCCTCCGCCTTCATCGTCGCCTCGATGGAGCGCGTGCTCTCGGCGCTTCGCCGCCGCGAAGAAGAGCTCTTCACCGCCCGGCAACTCGCGGTGCGCAACGAGAAGCTCGCGGCCCTCACCACGCTCGCAGCGGGCGCGGCGCACGAGCTGGCCACGCCCCTGGGCACCATCGCCATCGCCAGCAAGGAACTCTCGCGCGCCCTCGAGGCGCTCGACGTCCCCGCCTCGGCGAAGGAAGACGCCGCGCTGGTGCGGGAGCAAATGCAGCGGTGCCGCGTCATCCTCTCGCGCATGTCGGCCTCCAGCGGCGAGCTGGCGGCCGAGGGCTTCACCTCGGTGACGCTCGGCGAGTGGGTGACCCTCGCGCTGGCCGACGTGAAGGGCGCCGAGCGGGTGAAGGGCCCCGGGGCGCGCGAGCTCACGGTGCGTGGCCCCCGGGTGGCGATGGCCCAGGCGCTCGCCAGCCTGGTGCGAAACGCGCTGCAGGCCTCGGCCTCCGACGTCGAGCTCCGGGCCCACAGCGAAGCGGGGAAGCTGGTGCTCGAGGTCGCAGACCAGGGGCCCGCGCTGGAGGCCCGGGTGCTCGCGCGTCTCGGGGAGCCGTTCTTCACCACGCGGCCGCCGGGGCAGGGCATGGGGCTCGGCGTCTTCCTCGCGCGCACGCTGGCGGATCAGCTCGGCGGCGGGCTGGTGTTCGAATCGGCCGAGGGCAAGGGCACGGTGGCGCGGCTCTCGGTCGCGCTCGAGATGGCTGCTCCCGCCCCGGGGTCCACGACATGACGACCGAACGGCCCACGCTCCTGGTGGTGGACGACGACGCGGCCTTTCGCACCCGGCTGGGGCGCGCGCTGGCCGACCGCGGCTTCGAGGTCACGCTGGCGGCCTCCACCGACGAGGCGCTGGCTGCGCTCACCGAGGCACCCGAGTACGCGGTCATCGACCTGCGCATGCCCGGGCGCTCGGGGCTGGAACTGCTGACCGCGCTGCACGAGCGCGACCCCAACACGCGGGTGGTGATGCTCACTGGCTACGGCAGCATTCCCACCGCCGTCGAGGCCACCCGTCGTGGGGCGACCGCGTACCTCTCCAAGCCCGCAGATGCCGACGAGGTGTTGCGCGCCCTGCAGGGCGAAGGCCCGCCGGTGACGGAGATCGACACCCCGTCGCTGGCGCGCGCCGAGTGGGAATACATTCACCGCGTGCTCGCCGACTCCGCCGACAACGTGTCGGAGGCCGCGCGGCGACTGGGCATTCACCGCCGCTCGCTCCAGCGCAAACTGCAGAAGTACCCGCCGCCGCGCTGACTGTGGCAGGGCGACGCGACCACTCGGCCTGCGCTACACAGGGCAGAGGAGCAGCCCATGCACGGAACGATCGTCGAAGTGAAGAACGCGGTCCTGCACACCTACGAGGGCGACGCGCTGGAGGTCCACGGCGGCGCCTACCTCTCCCCGGAGGCGTACCTCGCGACGAACTCCGAGATCGAACGGCTGCGGGAGAAGGGCGCGCAGCAGGACGAGCGCTCGCACCTGGTGCCGGCGCTCATGCTCGGCGCCGCCCTGGCCGGCCTCGCCGCGGGGTTCTGGCTGGCGCGGCGCGACGACGACTGAGCTCAGTCCGGCTCGGCCGCGTTGCTGCCGAACCCTTCGATGAGGCCGCGGTTCTGCGGCACGGTGCACGGACACACGTCGTACGGGCACGCCCGCGGGCCTTCGCGCAGCGTGAGCGTTCCCTCGAACACGTTGCCCAGGTGATCCGCGCCGTCGCGCCCCGCGCGCTTGCCCGGGTAGCAGGCGAACGCGTCGCCGCGCGGGTGGATGATGAAGTACTTCGCGCCCGCGTGGCACAGGCGGCCCTTGAGGGCCGAGCCGCGATTCATCTGCCCGGGCCCCACCAGGTCATCGAACGCCTCGTGGAGCCGCGCCTCTTCGGCCGCTTCGTAGGTGACCGCGCGGCCGTCCCTGCGCATGAGCTGCGGGTAGAACTTGAGCCCGGCGGCCTCGAAGCGCGTGCGGCTCTGGGCGACTGTGTCGACCTGGCCCGGCACGACGACGCTGTTCACCACGAAGGTCGCGCGCGGCCAGGCGCGCAGCCGCTCCTTCACCGCCGCCGCCTTCTCGAGGAACGCGTCTTCAGCCGTCTCTTCGCGGTGCAGCGAGCAGCTGAAGGTGCGCAGCTGGGCGCCGGCCGCGTCGATGAAGTCGAAGAGCACGCGCGGAGGCGGGCTCAGGTTGGTGAGCACCGACACCAGGTGGCCCCGGGCGGCGAGACGGCGCGCCACCTCGGGGAGCCGCTTGAGCAGGAAGGGCTCCCCCCCGGAGATCTTGAACTCCCAGCGTCCTGGGAGGCGCTCGAAGGTGGCGAGGGCCGCGTCGAGTTCGGCGTCGGTGGGCGCGCCGGCGTCGGGTGTGTGTTTCTGCACGCAGTAGGTGCAGCGGTAGTTGCAACCGCCGACGATGTTCCACGACACGGTAGCCCGCAGCGCCGTCATGGCAGCACGCCCCCGGCGCGCAGCTCCGCGAGCTCGAGCTCCGCCGCGTGGTTCATGTCGTGTTTTCCACAGCGGGCGCACGCGGGGAACAGCTCCTTGCGGGCCAGTCGTTCGCGCAGCGCCTGGTAGCGCGGGCTGCGCCACACCTGCTCGAAGGGGCCCTCCTGCACGTGGCCCGCGTCGATGTGCGCGCAACAGAAGAAGATGCGGCCGTCGACCGAGATGCGGGAATACAGGTAGCCCGCGAAGCAGGCCGGCAGCGGACCGTCGTGCTGCCCGCGCAGCTGCTGCTCGAAGGCCTCGAGGTTGTGCCGCACGCCGAGCTCCTTCGCCTTGTGGCGCGCCTCGCGGAGGCTCTTGGTCAACAGCCGCTCGCGCTGCAGCGGGGTGAGCGCGAAGTGTGCGGTGCCCGGCGGCACGTCGCCGACCTTGAAGCTGCAGCGCGCGCCGGTGCGGTGCGCGAGCTCGACCATCGCCACCACCTCGTGCGCGTTGAGGCCGTTGATGACCTGCACCTGGTTGACGGCGGTGATCCCGCGCAGCAGCTCCACGCCGGCCATCAACCGGTGGAAGGTCTCCCTGGGTTGGTTGGGGTGGTAGGCGGCGTAGGTGCCCGGCGAGGCGGAGGCCACGTTGAGCAGCAGCTGGTCGATGCCCAGCGTGCGCAGGTGTTCGAAGTCGCAGAGCGTCCCGTTGCTGATGACGGTGAGGCGGAGCCCCTTGCCCTTCACCGCGCGGATGAAGGTGTCGATGTCGGGGTGGGTGAAGGGCTCGCCGCCTCCGGAGAGCACGATGCGCTCCACGCCGGTGGCCGCCACCTCGTCGAGCACGCGAAGGAAGACGGCGCGGTCGATGCGCTGGCGCTTCCAGTCCACCGGCTTGGGCGTGGTGAGCGCGGGCGCGTAGTTCCAGCAGGTGACGCAGTCGAGGTTGCACGCGTTGGTGACGTCGATGTGCACCGTCTCCGGGCCGGTGCGGGGCGTGCCCTCGAGGTAGCCGCGCAGCCGCTCGTGCCGCAGCGGCGCTGCGTCAGGCGAGCCCTCCGACGTTGACGTCTCGAGCTCCGGGTCGCGCAGGCGCTCAGGCTCGAGTGTCATCGGAGCACCAGGGGCGGGGAGGTTCTCCCGGCCGTCGCCGCGCGGA
>JBBRUE010000369.1:0-6887 GCA_038248085.1 Myxococcales bacterium
CGCGGCGAGTTCCTCTTCTCGCGTCTCGACGTCGGTGATCGACACGAGGCCCCCGGAGGCGGGCTCACGGGTCTGGCCCCGGCTCTTCACGCGGCGCACGCCACGGGCCGAGCGCAGGTCGACCTCGCGACCATCGAGCGTCTGCCCGTCGGCAGACTCGACCCACCAGGTGAAGACCCCGCTGCCGGCCGCCACCTTCACGTTGACCGGGAGCGCAGGCGCGATGGTCACCTGCGCAGAGGTGGTGACGCGCGGCCGCGAGGCCTCCAGCCCGCCGTCGAGTGACACGACGAGACCTGGCCACTCCGCGTGCCGCAGCTCGGCCACCTCCGGTCCCGGTTGCAGGTCGACCACCCCGTCGGCGCCGGTGATCACTTCGCCCGCGCCTACCTTCACCCGCTGTCCCGGCACCGGCAGGCCGGAGAGGTCGGTCACCAGCACCCCGATCCCCCCGTCGGTACGCCACGCCTGAATCCGCGCGGGCTCGTGGCCACCAGGACCCGAGGCGCTGACCACCAGCTGGCGCGGCCCGAGCATCTCGGAGGACGGCACGTTCCACTTCAGCAAGACCTCGCCCTGGTCGTCGGTGAGGCCGGGTGCACTCCCTGCCAGTTCAACGCTGACCCCGGCGAGGGAGCGGCCCAGTTGATCGCGCGCCGTCGCCCGCACGCGCCAGACCCCGCCGACGTGGGCGAGGTCACCTTCCGGCCGGAGCACGAGCTGGCGCACTGGGCCCTGAGCGAGGGCCATCGACAGCTCGTCGCTCGAGTCGACGGCGCCCTGCTTCCAGCTCGCGACCATTCGTTCGACGCCCGAGCCGACTTCGCGCGGGCTGGTCCACGTCCACTCCTGGACGCCATCGCCGAGTTCACGCGGGGGACTGAAGGTGCCGCGCCCGCCCTTCCACAGCACGCGGGCGCCCTTCGTCGGGCTCCCGAACCGGTCGGACGAGGCGCAGAGCACGCGAGCCTTCGACACCCCGTCGGCGGGGAGCCGCGTCGGGGTCACTACGCAGGCGAGCTGATCGGTGGGAGGCAGCGCCAGGTCGAGCGAAGACGAGCGCTTGTTGCCGACCCGATCGCGGGTCACGACCTTCACGATGCCGAAGCCGGGGGGCACCACGACCGGGAGCCGGAAGGTCCCGTCGGCGCCGGCCGTCACCGGGCCGTAGCTGACGCCTCCGAGCGTGAGCACCACCTCCGCGCCGCGCTCGGCCTTGCCGGGGACCTCCACCGCGCTCCCGATGGGCACGCGCAGCACACCAAAGGCGCCTTCGACTGATTGGGGGTGCGGCCACGGCGCGAAGGCGACGATGATCGCCACTTCGGGGAAGCGCGTGGTGGGCAGCACCCAGCGCACTCGAAAGTGGCCCGGCCCGACCCGCTCGATGCCCTCGAAGGTGCCGACGTTGGCGCGCAGCACCGGCGGTGCGGGTTGGTCGACGCCGCCGATCGCGATCTCGAGCAGGGCGGTGGTATCGCGCCCCTTCACGGGCGACACCGGGTTCAGCGTGAGGGCGACGGTGGAGGCCGCAGACTGGCCCCACGCGGGGAGTGCGAGGCCCAGCACCAGGCTGATGCACAGAGGGGCGCCGCCACGCATTCAGCGCGGCAGTCTACGTTGCTCCCGGCGCGCCACGAGCCGAATCGCCGCCGGCCGCCGACGCAGCAGCAGCGCCCCGAAGGCGAACAGGGCCAGCATCGGGGCGAGCGTGCCGCCGGCGCTGGAGCAACCCGCCGCGGAAGGTCCCTCGGGGGCACCGGCGGCGTCGAGCGGGTGCATGCTGGTCGAGGTCGAGCAACGCTCGGTCAGCGCCAGGCGCACGCGGGTCAGCGGCTGCCAGCTGTCTCCGTTGTGCACGTGGAGCGTGAGGGAGGACGCCTGCACGACGTCACCCGCCAGCCACGTGTGGTGCGGCGTGCCGCCATCGGTTCGGCCATTGCCGCTGCCGTGGTGACGCGCGTGGCCCCCGTGGCCCCCGTGGCCGTTATCGCCCGAGTCGTCATCGCCCGAGTCGTCATCGCCCGAGTCATCATCATCTTGGTCATCGTCCTCGCCATCGCAGCCGTGGCCGGGGCCGCGGGACACCTCGAGACAGCTCGAGAAGACGTAGCGCGCGGCGAGCGCCCGCTGGGCTGGAGACGAGGGGTGCGCCTGCGAGGAGCCACCGCGGTAGCGGCAGGCGATGGTCCTGGTACCGACATCGAAGGTCAGCGACGCCCAGTGGTTGCCCGCGTTGCCCGCCACGACCGGGAGCTCGGTGGGGATGGCGAAGTCGAAGGCGGGAGCGAAGGCCGCGTGGCCGTCGGTCCAGTGCGTGGGGGCGTAGGTGCGGGTCGCTTCGAGGACGACCGAGCGGGGCGCGCAGACGCCCGCATCGACGGCCGGCACGCCCGCGTCAGGGGTGGGCGGCGCAGGGAGCGAGAAGGTCGTGCCGTAGATGTTGTTGAGCCCGTCGGTGCCGTCGTTGGCCTGCCACACGAGGCGAACCTCGCCGGCCGGGAGCACCGTCACGTCGTTGAGGGTCTCGTTGACGCCGAGGGTGTTGGTGATCTGAAAGACCCGGTTGGTCGCCAGGTCGAGGACGAAGATGTCGGAGCGGAGGGTCGTGGTCGCCCGGCTCTCGAAGGCCACCAGCTGCCCGCGGATCGACGGGTTGTGCTGCTCGCCAGGGAGCTCGATCACCGTCTCCGCGCCACCCGCCGCGGGGACGATCACCAGGTCGGTGCCGGTCGGGCCGGTGGGGTTGGTGCGCTCGAAGACGACCAGCGTGCCGTTGGTGTCGGCGTTGGTCTCGGTGAGCAGCGAGCTAGTCACTCCCTTCCACTGCCAGGTCGAGCCGGAGCGTTGGGCGGTGTAGATGTCGCAGTTCGCCTGGCTGACCGGGCACCGCTCCCAGGTGATGACGTTGCCATCGGGAGAGACCGCGGGGTTGAGGTCGACCACGGTGTCGTTGGTGATGCGGGTGACGCCGCCCCCGGCCAAGTTGAGGGCCATCAGCTCGCCGCTCCCGTCGCCGGACAGGCCGTAGTCGATGAAGGCGGCCGTCTGCGAACCGAGCGCGACGCCGAGGCGCTGCGAGTTGGGCGCCGGCGCGAGCTCGGTCAGCCCGGCCGTGGCAGCGTCGAACAGCATGATGCTCGAGGTGCCGTCGGCGAAGATGCGGGTGAAGACGATGCGGCCCTGGTCGACGTCGCTGAGCAGGTCCCGCCCGGCGCCGCCATCCGCCAGGCCGCGGGGAATCGCGAGGTCGACCGCGGTGCCGAAGTCGTAGTACCGGATCTCTTCGATCCCCACGGTGCCGTTGTCGAAGAAGCTCGAGTAGGCGGCGAGGTCCTGGTCGACGTGGGGATCGTACTGATCACCGAGCTTCACGTTGATGGGGATCGTCGGAGTGGTGAGCACTCCGCCGTTGCTCGGCGCGATCGAAAGAATGACTGTGAGGAGTCCCGCGACACCCATACCCATCGTTCCGCCCTCGCCGGCTACCAGCGCCGGCCCAGCAGGTCTTCCGATCAGGACACGAATGGGCCCACCGCGGGCCACTCGCTTCTCCAGGCGACCACGGCCGACCGCTGCGTCCAGGACTGCGACGAAGTGAGGCCCCGCGGCTTTGCGACCCCAGGGTTTCCCCGGGTGTGCCCTGATGCAGGAGACGGTGTTGGTCAGGATGGTATGAGGGTCACGTCACTCTCGTCAAACACACCTCTTGCGACATCTGGAAAGCCCGTGTAAGGCGCGCGCCTTCATCACGGCCAAGTAGCTCAGCTGGTTAGAGCGGCGGTCTCATAATCCGCAGGTAGTCGGTTCGAGTCCGACCTTGGCCACAGCGCAGCCCTGGATGCCGACCGCATCCAGGGCTGTTTTTTTGACGAGTTGGGCAAGCGACTGTCTCATCGCGTTGCAGGTTCGTAGCGGCCTGTAGCAACACGACGGGGAGACACAACGCATGCACGACACGACGATCAGCACCCGCGGCGCAGAGTCGAACGAAGTCCCACGGCACACCTCCGCGCACCTCGAGGGTGAGCCGGTGGAGAAGTCGGAGGTGGTGAGCACGCACGTGCTGGTGGAACAGGAGAAGGTCGACCTGCTGCGCGAGCTCTCGCGGCGCACCCGCATCGCCCAGAGCGAGTATCTGCGGGAGGCCGTCGACGACCTGCTCAGCAAGTACGTGAAGAAGGAGGAGCCGTAATGCCCCCGCGGCCCGGACCAGCGCGCCAGTACGAGGAGGTGCCCACCTATGACTTCACCGGGCGCAAGCTGCGGCTGGTGCCTCAGCCCCCGGCGATGCCGATCGACGCCGAGCCGTCGCCGTTGCTCGAGGCGATCCGCGCGTACCTCGATCGCGTCAGCTGACCTTCGAAGGCGGCTCGATCGACGCGGCCTGGAGCTGCTTCTCGAGCGCCTCGGCGTTGGCTCTCTTCTCGCGGCCGGCTCGCCAGCGGTTGAAGATCACGCCCAGCGCCAGCAACACCACCAGCGCGATGACGACGTTGCGTTCGCCCGAGGCGATTCGGGAGAGCAGCGACTCGATGTCGGCGCCGAAGTAGTAGCCCAGCAGGACGAAGAGCGGCGCCGAGGCGAGCGCGGCGATCGAGTCGTAGGTCAGGAAGTGCGAGTAGCGCATGCCGACCGAGCCGGCGGTGAAGTAGGTCACGGTGCGAATGCCGGGCAGGAAGCGCGCGCCCATCACGATCTTCTCGCCGTGCTTCTTGAACATGCCCTCGACGCGGGCCCGGGCGACGGGCGTGACGATGCGCGCGAAGATGCGCGGGCCGCCGTGCGAGCCGACCGCGGTGCCGAAGCGGCGCCCGAGCATGAACATCACCGAGTCGCCGAGGATGATGCCGAAGTAGCCCACGGCGATCATCGCGCCCAGGTTGGCCTGGCCCCGGTACACGAGCACGCCGCCCATCACGAGCGGGACGTCTTCCGGCAGCGGGAGCCCGAAGCCGGCGGCGAGCAGGATCACGAAGACGAGCCCATAGGCGCCCAAACCGGAGGCGCTACCGATGAGCGCGATCAGCCATTTCTTCACCATTCACTTCTTCGCGGGGCGGCGGGTCTCGATCTTCTGCATCGCATCCACGACGAGGGTGTCGAGGGGTTTTCCCTCATCGAACAACTTCGAGATGTCCTTGATTCCGTAATACCCGCGGGCGGCGGCGGCCTCCCACACGGCGTCGGGGGCCTCGAGGGCGCGCAGGGCAACGGCCATGGAGATGGTGGCGGTGGCGTAGTCCTGTAGCGAGCCCTCGGGGGCACCGGCGAGCTGGGCCTCCTTGAGCACCGCCACCCCGCCCGCCCACTTGCCGACCTGACGGGCGACGGCGGGCTCGATCGAGAGGCGCGCGAACTCGCGGATCAGCCCCTCGACGTTCGGCTTGTCGCTGGGGCCGACGATGAGGAAGGCTTCTCCGGCTTCACCGGACACGGCGCGCACCTGGTCCTGGGCGTCGAGGAGGTTCACGACGATCAACACTTCGCTGGTCTCGGGCACCTTGAGCATCGCGCGCGCACGGGCGAGGGGAAAGTCAGTGCCACCGAGGTACGACTTGAGGGTCTTGCGGTACTCGGCCTGCACCGAGGCCATCAGCTCCTCGAGCTTCCACCCGGTCCACGCCTTGCCGAGCAGTTGCTCGAGGCCCTTGAGTTCCTGGAGGTCCTTCGCCTTCGCGCCCGCGGCGAAGGGGGGCTGATCGCTGGCGACGACGTAGGACAGGTAGCGGCGGATCGCGGTGGGATGCGCGTCGAAGAAGGCATCGGCCGCCTTGCGCACCTCCGGGTCGCCACCGATCACCCGCCCGCGCACCTGCTGGCGAACCGGGTGGTAGACGACGCGGGGAATCGGGTCGCGCCGGGTGACGGGGCCCTGGTCGAAGCCCATGGCGTTGAAGATCGCAAAGAGCGTGAAGACGCGCTCGTCGTTGCGCAGCTCCACGCCCTCGCCGGTGTAGAGGCTGGCGAACCAGTCACCCTTCGAGCCGGCAAAGGCGGGGGAGGCGACCAGCACCAGCAGCGCGAGAAGACGGGCCATGCGCAGCGAGGTAACCCACCCCACCTGTCGCTTCAAGTGGCTTCCCACGCGCGCGCGGGCAGGTCAGCCGCGGGCGACGAGCGAACGGAGCGCTTCTTTGTTCGCCGCGACCTTGAGGCCGAACTGCGAACAGATGGCCATCAGCAGCTTCATGCAGGCCTGGGGCTTGGTGGCGACGAGCTTCTGGAAGTCGGCCTGGCGGATCTCGTAGGCCATCACCGGCGACGACGCGGTCGCGGTGCACAGGCGCTGCCCGGGGTTGATGAGCGAGAGCTCGCCCAGCCAGTCGCCGGGACCCAGTTCCCCGAGCGGCAGATCGCCGCGCTCGCCCCTGGTGGACAGCGCGACCCGGCCCTCCCCGACGATCAGCATCGAGTCGGAGACCATGGTCTCGGCGAAGAGCGGCGCACCCGCGGGGTACGTCCGCGGAGTGCAAATGCCCGCCAGGATCTGGATGCCCGTGTCGGTGAAGCCTGAAAGGAGCCCGCACGCGCGGAGTGCTTCCGCTGACGTCATGGGAAGAAAGCTACCACCGAAGCGAAGCGGTGGCCCCTTTCCAGATCAAGGGCACTTGAACTGAAGCTGGTCGATCTTCTCGCGGGCCTGGGCTGACCCCAGCGACATCGCCTTGCAGAGATCGACCATCGCCGCGTCCTGGGCGTGGTCGAGCACCTCGAGCGAGAACCGGAGCAGGTAGGCCGGCGCGTAGTCGGGGGCCGCGCGGACGAGGAGATCGATCTCCCGGGTGGCGGCCTCCTTCTGGCCGGTCTGCAGCAGCACGCCGGCGAGCTTGGCGCGGTTGTCGAGCCAGGCCGGGGCGTCGCGGCGGGCCTGCTCGAGGGCCGTC
>JBBRUE010000370.1:0-6886 GCA_038248085.1 Myxococcales bacterium
CGGCGCGGCGGTTGATCGCCACCACCTCGTTCTGCGAGGTGCGCTCGAGCTCGACGATGCCGTCGGGGTCTTCAGCGTCGTGGTTGTAGTAGCGGTCCGGGTAGTAGTCCTCGTGGATCTTCGAGCCCACCATGCGCTTCATCTCCGCCTCGGTCATGCGGCGGTGGAGCGCGTTGGCGATGATGATGTGCACGTCGTCGACGCCTGAATCGGTCAACAGCTCGAGCACGATCTCGCAGATCGTCTGGCGCACGTCGGGGGTCTTCATCGGCGGCAGCGGCAACGAGATGTCGTCGAGCGCGATGGTGACCTTCATGCCCGGCTTGAGCAGCGCGTGGAGCGGGTCCATCCCCTCGGGGTGGTTGAGCGCGTAGCGGATGGCCGCCTTGACGTTGGGCACGCCTTCCAGCGGGGGCCGCGAGCTGATGATGCGCGTGCCGACGGGCAGATCTTCGACCCAGAGGTCCTCGCCGTAGAACATCACGCGGGGCGGCGAGCCCTTCTCCTGGATGACGATGTGAGATTCCTCGTCGTACAGCTTCTTCAACGTCTTGAGGGGGCGCATCGAGCCGACCGTTCTCGCCGCCCGGGCCGCCAGAATCAAGGCAAACCCCGCCCTCAGAATTGACGGTGCCGCCGTGGCCGCCCCGCTATCTTCGGCACGTGGCGGCGTCGACGGCGGCAGGGAGAGGGCTGGAACGGTGGACCGCGTGGCTGGCCCACGGGCGTGAGCTCGGAACCCGCGACCTGGGCCGGCTCCGGTTCCTCGTCGGCTGTGTGAGCGTGGGCGCCGCCATCGGCTTGTTCACCGTGCCCATCGGCCTCGTCCTGGGTGACGGCCTCCGCGGCCTCCTCGCCACGGCCTGCTTCGTCGGCACGACCACCGGGCTGCTCCTGCTCGTCCGCGCGGGCCTCGCGTTTCGCGTGGTCGAGGTGGGTGAGCTCGTCGCCGTCGCCCTGTTCCTCGTCTTCATGAGCGTGCAGACCGAGCGGCTGCACGTCGAGCAGCTCTACTGGCTGTCGCTGCTGCCGCTGTCGGGCGGGCTCCTGCTCGGGCGGCCCGGGGTGTGGTTCGGTGGCGCTTTGGCGCTGGCGGGCGGGCTGTCCACCGCCGGGTTGCATGCCCTCGGGTGGACGTTCGCCGCGCCCCCGGACGACTCGGTGGCGGCGGCCTTCGCCAACTTCTGCGGCTTCGTCCTCGCGGTGGGGCTGCTCACCGGGGTCTACGAGGTCCTGCGTTCAGCCGCCGTCGACCAGGCCGAGCGCTCGGCGCGAACCCGCACCGACTTCCTGTCCAGCATGAGCCACGAGCTGCGCACCCCGATGAATGGCGTCATCGGCATGGCCCAGGTGCTCGAGGCGACGAGCCTCTCTTCCGAGCAGCAGGGCCACGTCGCCCTCATCCGCCGCAGTGGCGACGCGATGGTGGGCATCATCAACGACCTCCTCGACTTCTCGAAGCTCGAGGCCGGGCAGCTGCGGGTCGAGTCGGTGCCGACGTCGGTGCGCGACGTGCTGGCCGACGTGGTGCAACTCTTCCTCGTGCCGGCAGCCGAGCGCGGGGTGCAGGTGCACTCCGTCGTCGAAGGGCAGGTGCCTGAGTGGGTGCTCGGCGATCCGCTCCGCCTGCGCCAGGTGCTGCACAACCTGGTGAGCAACGCGGTGAAGTTCAGCCTCGAAGGGGAAGTCCGCGTCGGGCTCTCGTGGGCCGAGGGGGTGCTCACCGGCGTGGTGACCGACCAGGGGCCGGGCATGTCGGCGGAGGTGCTCGGCCGCCTCTTCACGCCCTTCGAGCAGGCCGACGTCAGCACCGCCCGCCACCATGGCGGCACCGGGCTGGGCCTCACCATCACGCGCGAGCTGTGCCGACGCATGGGCGGCGACGTGCAGGTCGCGTCGACGCCGGGCATGGGGAGCCGCTTCACCTTCACCTGCGTGTTCCCTCTCGCCGTCGGCGCCGTCGGGGTCCACGAGCCGCGCGTCGAGGCGCTCGTGGTGCTGCAGGGCAGGCTGCTCCTCGTCGAAGACAACCCGGTCAACCAGCTCGTCGCGCGCAAGCTGTGCGAGCGCCTCGGCCTCGAGGTCGACCTCGCGCAAAACGGTGCGGAAGCGGTCGACCAGGTCTCGCGCGCCGCCTATGCGCTGGTGCTGATGGACTGCCAGATGCCGGTGATGGACGGCTTCGAGGCGACGCGGCAGATGCGCGCGCTCCCCGGGGCGGTGTCTCGCATCCCCATCGTCGCGCTGACGGCCTCCGCGCTCCCGGACGACCTGGTGCGCTGCCGCGAAGCGGGCATGAACGACGTCCTCACCAAGCCGATCGACGGCGCGCGCCTGGGCGCGATGCTCGCCCCGTACTTCGCCCGCCCGGCCTAACGAACGTCGAGGATCGGCCAGTTGTAGCTGCGGGCCAGCGCGCGGAGCCGGAGGTCCGGGTTCACCGCCGTCGGCCGGCCCACCACCGTCAACATCGCGTAGTCCGACGCGGAGTCGGTGTACGCGAAGCTCTTCATCAACGAGATGCCCTGCGTCTCGCAATACTCGCGGATGACGTTGGCCTTGTTGGCGCCCTCGATGGTGGGGGGGATGATCTTCCCGGTCGCCTTGCCGCCGACGAACTGCATGCGGTTGGCGATCATGTCGTCGGCGCCGAGGTGGCGGGCGAGCGGGCGCATGGTGAAATCGAGCGCGCCGGTGACCAGCACGATGCGGCAGCCGGCGCGGCGGGCCTCGTCGATGAGGTCCTGCGCCTTGGGGAAGATGGCCGCCTTCACCACGTCTTCGAAGAGATCCTCGGCCAGGGTGAGGAGCCGGTCTTCGGTCAGCCCCGCATACTGCCGGTAGAAGTACTCGTTGAAGACCTTGCGGTCGACGAGGTTCATCACGCCGTAGAGGGGGATCTGCGCGATGGTCGACAGCGTGCGCCCGAGGATGCCGACCGCGCTGCCTTCGTTCATCGCGTAGTAGCCATACGCGTGCACCACGTTGGTGCTGATCAGCGTGCCGTCGATGTCGAAGAAGGCGGCTTTGCCGGTGAGCGGCTTCGGCTCGGGCGCCTTCATCTCATGCGAGTGCGTCTTCACGGCCTCGGCCCCTAGCACACCTGGCCGCGATCAGGCCTCGACGGTGGTGAAGGTCAGGTCGAGGCCCGACCCGTCGGCTTTGGCGTCGGCGAAGGCCTTGCCGCCGTTCTTGAGCGCCCCGAAGAGCAGCGCCTCGGCCATCGCCTTCTTGAGGTGCTGGTCGATGGTGCGGCCCATGGGGCGGGCGCCGAACTCCGGGTCGTAGCCCTTCTCCGCGAGCCAGGTACGGGCGGCCGGCGAGAGCGAGAGGGTGACCTTCTTCTCGGTCAGCAGCGCCTGGAGCGCCTTCACTTCCTTGTCTACCACCAGGAGGATGACGTCCTTGTTCAAGCCGGAGAACTGCACCGTCGCGTCGAGGCGGTTGCGGAACTCGGGGTTGAAGGTGCGCTCGAGGGCCTCCTTCGACTTGGCGAAGTCGAGCGCCGGCCGATCGCCGAAGCCGAGCGTCTTGGCCTTCATGTCTCGCGCGCCGGCGTTGGTGGTCATGATGAGGATGATGTTGCGGAAGTCGGCCTTGCGGCCGTTGTTGTCCGTCAACGTCGCGTGGTCCATCACCTGGAGCAGGATGTTGAAGAGCTCCGGGTGCGCCTTCTCGATCTCGTCGAGCAGCACCACCGCGTGGGGCGCCTTGCGCACGGCGTCGGTGAGCAACCCGCCCTGGTCGAAGCCGACGTAGCCGGGGGGCGCGCCGATCAACCGCGAGACGGTGTGGCGCTCGGAGTACTCCGACATGTCGAAGCGCAGGAAGTCGACGCCGAGCACCTTGGCGAGCTGCTTGGCGAGCTCCGTCTTGCCGACGCCGGTAGGGCCCGCGAAGAGGAAGTTGCCGACCGGCTTCTCGGGCGAGCGCAGGCCGGAACGCGAGAGCTTGATCGCCGCGCCCAGCTCTTCGATGGCCTTGTCCTGACCGAAGATGACGCCCTTGAGCTCGGTCTCGAGGTTGCGCAGCTGCTCGCGCTCGTCCTTCGCCACCGACTTGGGCGGAATGCGCGCCATCTTGGCGACCACCGCCTCCACGTCGGCGACGGTGACCTTGCCGGTGGGCTTCTCGCGCAGGCGATCGATCGCGCCCGACTCGTCGATGACGTCGATGGCCTTGTCGGGGAGGAACTTCTCGTTGACGTACTTGTGCGACATCTCTGCGGCCGAGCGGAGCGCGTCTTCGTCGTACTTCACCTTGTGGTGCTCTTCGTACGTCGGCGCGAGGCCCTTCAAGATGGCGATGGTGTCTTCGACGCTCGGCTCGCCGATCTCGATGCGCTGGAAGCGGCGCGAGAGGGCGCGGTCGCGCTCGAACGAGCTCTTGTACTCCTGGTGCGTGGTCGAGCCGATGCAGCGCAGCTTGCCCCCCGCGAGCGCGGGCTTGAGCAGGTTCGACGCGTCCATCGAGCCGCCCGACGTCGCGCCAGCGCCGACGATGGTGTGGATCTCATCGATGAAGAGGATCGCGTCGTCGTGAGACTGCAGCGCCTTGAGCACCGCCTTGAGGCGCTCCTCGAACTGGCCGCGGAACTTGGTGCCGGCGAGCAGCGCGCCCATGTCGAGCGAGAAGACCCGCGAGTTGGCGATCGCCGAGGGGACCTTCTTCTCGAAGATCGCCAGCGCGAGGCCTTCGGCGATGGCGGTCTTTCCGACGCCTGCGTCACCGACGTAGAGCGGGTTGTTCTTCCGGCGGCGGCAGAGCACCTGCACCGTGCGCTCGAGCTCGCTCTTGCGGCCGATGAGCGGGTCGATGTGGCCCTTGGCCGCCTCGGCGTTGAGATCGGTGCAGTACGCCTCGAGCGGGTTCTTCGCCGCCGGGGCGCCCTCTTCGTCGTCGCCGCCCATGCTGCCGACGCCCTCGCGCTCCTCGCTGCCGGTGGTGGCGTCGCCGTCGCCTTCCTTCTTGATGCCGTGCGAGACGTAGTTGAGGAGGTCGTAGCGGGTGATGCCTTCTTCCTTGAGGAAGAACAGCGCCTGCGAATCGACCTCGCGGAAGAGGGCGATCAGCACGTCGGCCGAATCCATCACCTTCTGCTCGGCGGACAGGGCGTGGAAGGCGGCGCGCTGCAGCACGCGCTCGACGCCGATGGTCTGCTGGGGCTCGGCCTCCGTGTCATCGGGGAGGCGCTCCACGGTCTCGGTGAGGAAGGACTCGAGGCGCCCCTTGAGGCGATCGGCCTTGCCGCCGCAGGCCTTGATCACCTCGCCGGTGCGCGGGTCGCGGAGCAGGCCGAGCAACAGGTGCTCGAGCGTGAGGTACTCGTGGCGCATGCGCTTGGCTTCGGACAGCGCGAAGCGGATGGACGCCTGCAGTTCTTTGGCGATGATCGGTGAGGCCATCGGGTCAGAGCTCCTCGGGCTCAATGGACAACTTGAGCGGGTATTCAGCTTCTTTGGCGAGCGCGTGGGTCTTCTCGACCTTCGTCTCGGCGATCTCTTTGGTGAAAATGCCCGCGACGCCCATGCCCGTGCGGTGAACGTTGAGCATGACCTGCATCGCGTCTGATTCCGTCTTGTGGAACACCGACTGGAGCACGAACACGACGAACTCCATGGTGGTGTAGTTGTCGTTGTGGAACAGCACCTTGAACAGGGGCGGCTTCTTCAGCTGCTCCTTCTTACGGGTCTGTGTGGCGACGCCTGTGTCGCTGTCGTCCCGTCCGGGCCGGTGCTTCGTTGCCATGGCCTGGCGGAAAGTACACAGAGCCGAGCGCGCCTGCACCTGACCTGAGTGCGGGCTTCCCTCTGTTCGGGTGGGTGAAACAGGGCTGTTGACGCAGCGTTCCAGCGCGGGTCTGGTTCGGGCGTGCTCGCGCTGGTGCTCGCTACAGTCCTGTCGCAGACGCCCGCGCCCCAGGTGGCGGTGATCGACATCTCCTCGGAAGACGCGATCTACGAGGACATCTCGCGGCGCTACGCGGAGTCGCTGGTCGAGGCGCTGTCGAAGGCCGGCGTCACCGCGGTGCGCGTCGACGAGTCGGAGCTGCCGGTGGAAGGGTGCCGGCTCGGCCCGTGCCTGGGCGTGGTCGCCCGCGCGAAGGGGGCGCTGGCGGTGGTGACGCTCGACGCCGAAGAGGTGTCACCGACGACGAGCAAGGTGGTGGTGACGGTGATGCGCGCGACCAACGGCGAGCCGCTCGCGGGCGGTCGCTACGAGCTCAAGGCCGGCGCGAAGAAGGCGCCGAAGGGGCTGACCGCGTTCCTCGCGCAGGCGAAGAAGGCGATGGGCAAGGTGAGCGCCCCTTGAGCCGTCTCTGGCTGCTGTCGGTGCTCGTGCTGACGGGCTGCGCGCCGACGCTCGACCAGCTCGCCTCGCGCTCCTGGTTCCAGTCGGAGCTCGGCGGCGTTCGCGTCACGACGCCGGTGTCTCAGGACGCCGCGAACGCAGCGGCCCGGTCGCTCGAAGAGCGCCGCTTCGCCATGACCTCGGTGTTCGGCGCCGATGCCGCGAGCCAGACGCCGATCGACGTCATCGTGTTGCCCGGCGACGCCTACGACGAGATCAACAAGGGCACGGCGGGCTTCTTTCAGCCCGGCTCCTTCCCCCTGCTGGTGCTGCGTGGCGAGGGGGCCAGCGGCGACGCGAGCTCGGTGCGCGTGCAGACCCACGAGCTGGCCCACGCCTTCGTTCACCAGCGCATCGAGTCCCTGCCGAAGTGGCTCGATGAGGGGCTGGCGGTCTGGCTGCAGACGATGACCCTCACCGAGAAGACCATCGTCCTCGGGCGCCCGCCGCTTCACGAATACAGGTCTGCCCTGTCAGGCGGCCGGGTCTCGAGAGAGGGGCTCTTCCAGTGGTCCTGGGGGCCGCGGCTCTCGCA
>JBBRUE010000371.1:0-6867 GCA_038248085.1 Myxococcales bacterium
GCAGTCGTCGGGGCCGCACAAGGTGCCATCGGGCGCCTGGCGGGCCTGACACCCCGCCGCGGAGTCGCACTCGGCCACCTGGCACAAGTCTGCCGGCCGGGGACACTGGAAGGGCTGGTGGGTGCAGCCACCCGTCAGGCTGCAGCCGTCCACCGTGCAGGCGTCCTGGTCGTCGCAGCTCGCGAAGTGGCCCACGCATTCGCCGCCCTGGCACTGGCCGGGAGACACGCAGCTGGACTCACAGGCGGTCCCGTCCGCCAGCGTTTGCGTGACGCAGGCCCCTTGCTGGGCATCGAAGGCCGTCTCCTGGCAGACGCCCGGCACGCAGGTGAGCGGCGCGAGCCCCTCGCCCCCGAGCGCGACCTCCAGCGTCTCGAGGCGAATGACGCCCGAGAAGGGGCCCGGCGCTTGCGGGCGAAAGACGGCGTCGACGTCCGCCGCGCTCCCTCCGCCCAGCTCGAGGCTCGAAGGCCCCTCGAAGGGGGCGGGCCATTCGATCTCGAGGTGCCTGGTGAAATGCGCGGGGTTCGTCACCACCAACCGCAGCGTCGCCGTCGCTCCGACCCAGGTCACGGGAAAGCCCAGCGCCGCCGGCGCGACGCGCAGCGCCTCTTCTGGCGAGGTGCCGACCGGGGTCGTCCGGCAGGCGCAGCCATGCAGCAGGGCCATTGCCAACACCATCACGTTGCATGCACGCCCGGCTCTCATGGGTCCTCTTCTCTCATGTCCCGGGGCTGACGGGGCTTCGTCGGTGGTGAGGCAGGTGTCAGACGGATCGGAGCGCCCAGGCGCGCCCAGGCGCGGGCCGCTGCGCGGGAAGGTCAGCCCTGCGGAGTAGACGGACGTCGTGGCGGGCGAGTCGCGAAGCCTGGCGCACTGTGCTGACTGGAGGTCGCGCCGAGAGGCCAGCGCGGACGTGGCGCTGCCAAACACAGTCCCACACCGCCATGGCGACGAAGGCGTGCGGCTTGTGTTCCCCGCGCTGACCCCGTGCGTCGGGAGCGAGGGCGACGTCTGCACAGCGCCGACGGCCGGCCGGGCCACGCGAAAGAAGCCGTCGACCATCGAGACGCCGGGCAGCCCGCTCAGCTTCGCCGCGAGCGTCTGCTGGAGCCGCTTCGCCCTCCCCTCACGCAGCTCGACGATGGTGATGCGCTGCAGCGTCGGCGGGAGCTGCCCGCGCTGCACGCCGTCGATCAGCCCGCCCGCGAGCGCCAGCACCGCCTCGCCTTCGTCGAGCCCGCAGTTCGCGCCGTGCACGGTCAACGCGAGCGAGCGCACGAGCTCACACCGCTTCGAGACGACGTTGCAGGCGACCTTGCCGGTGCTGCCGCAGTCGCGCTGGAGAAGTCACCCAGCGGCGCTTGAGAACTCCACTCTCGAGGCTTGAGCCCGGCGTCGAGGGACTACACACGCTTCCGAGTCAATGGAGCTTGAACGGGTCGAGCAGACGCACACCGCTGCGTCTGAAGTCGCGGGTGTTGTGAGTCACCAGCGTCAGGTCGTGCTCGAGCGCTGTCGCGGCGATGAGGCTGTCCTTGAGGGGCATGGCGGCTCCTTTGCGGTGAAGCGTGGCGAGCAGCCCGGCCCAGCGGCGCGCAGTCTTTGCATCGAAGGGCAGGCAGGTGATGGTCGCGAAGGTCCGCTCGAACCATCGCTCGAGCGCGACACGCTTCTTCCCACCTGGGAGGCGGAGGATTCCGTACTCCAGCTCCCCGAGGATGACGGGGGCGACTCCGAGTTCAGCCTCGTGTCGGGTGAGCCAGTCGAGGACCTCCTGGGCTGGTGCAGGGCGGGTCGCTTCGCTCAAGACGTTCGCGTCGACCAGGTACTTCACAGCGTGTCGGTCGACTCAGTGGGGAGTGGGACGAACCAGTCCTTCGCCGGGCAGGCGAGGAGGCGTGCCACGAGGCCTTCGTTCCGGTTGCGCTGACGAAGGAGCCGGTACTCGCCGGCGCGAACGCGCTCGACCGTGAACTCCTGGCCCTCCTTGATGTCGTCCCGCTCGCGGAGAACTCGCGGGAGCACGAGCTGCCCCTTGGAGGAGATGGTGGTCTTCATGAAGTAAGAATGCCATCTTACTTGTGGACGGACAACTGGCGCGCGGTCGTCCTTGGGCTGGCTCGGCTCGCCCTCGGTCACGCGAAGGTCGGGGATGCCCTCGCCGCGCTGCAGGACCTCGACGCCGCGCTGGCCGAGTACACGCAGGCCCTGGCTCGACGGCTGCTTCAAGTCGATGCCGGCGCAGACCAGCCCGCATTCTCTCGCGGCGCGGCGGCAGCGCGCGTGCACGTCGTCGGGCACGAGCACCTGTTCGTAGCAGTCGAGGTGCTGCCGGGGGGTGCGAATGGCAGCGGCCGAGACCACCTCGTCGCCGGCGAGCATCACGCGCACGTCGTCGCCGTCGACACGCTCTTGAAAGATGACCCGCGCCCCGCGCACCCCGTCGAGGGCGGCCAGGGTCGGCTCGTCGTGTCAGAGGTTCCTTTCGTTGATTCTTCGAAGCCGTGGATACGGGCTCCGAGAGATCGTACCTCATTTGCGATTCCGCCCGAGAGCGGCATGGTGGGTTGACGCATTATGAATGATGGTGAATAGTCCCATTATGCCTTCGCGCCCTGTGCAGATCTCGATCGACGTCGACTTGCTCAAGCGAATCGACGGCGACGAAGAGACGAAGCGCACCGGTCGCTCGGGGGTCATCCGCCGCGCGCTCGAGTACTACCTCGAGGCGAAGCGCAGCCGCAGTCTCGATGTTCGGCTCCGTCAGGCCTACGGCAAAGCGCCACTCGAGCGGGAAGTGCTCGACTTGATGAGCGCTCAGGCGTGGCCGGAGGATGAGTGAATCGGGTCCGGCGCGGTGAAATCTGGCTCCTCGACCGACCAAGGCCCGACAAGCGGCGGCCGGTTGTGGTGCTCAGTCGTGACACGCTGGTAGGTCTCCTCGATACCGTCACGGTGTGCGCGGTGACCTCTACTCTGCGAGGCGCGCCCACCGAGGTGTCTTTGGGCGTCGAACACGGTCTCAAGGGGCCCTCCTGCGCGAACGCCGTGAACCTCTTTACGGTGCGACAAGCTGAGCTGCGCACCTTCGTCGGATCGCTGCGACCAGCGGAGCTCGCGGCCTTGTGTGCAGCGACGGCCGTGGCCCTCGGCTGCGACTGACTCGTTCGCTTCCTGTGCGGGTGCGGCCGCCCCTGGCCGCTTCGGCGTCAGGTGCGCTCAGCCGTCTCCGTGTGACGCCCCACGTCTTCCGCCACAGCTGCGCAGTGGCGCTCCTTCAGGCAGGCGTCGATATCACCGTCATCCGCGACTACCTCGGCCACGCCAGCATCGCGACGACCAGCCGGTACATCTCGACCAACATGAAAACGAAGCGCGAGGCTCTGAATCAGTTTTGGAAGACGGCCGGTCTTCCAAACCGCCAAGCCCGATGGCGGCCGACACCGAAGCTTCTCGCGTTTCTCGGGGCGCTCTGAAGCCCAACATTATCCGGGGTACCGCGCCCGCGTTTCCCTCGAAGAGCGCCCTTCAACTCCAGATAATTTCGCGCTCGGGGTAATGGGCCCAGCACGCCACCTCGATGACTCCTTCTTCGAAGAGGTGGTCGTAGACCGAGTGCGCATCGACGACGAGGAAGCCCTGGTACTCGCCCAGCAGCGCGTCGACGGCCTTCCCGTCGTGCTTCGGCGTGTACATGAAGAGGACGTGTTTGCCCGGCGCGACGAGCACGGCCTCTGCCTTGTCTCGTTTGAGCATCCCGCCCGCCTGCCACGGCGGCGCGGCCTACGCGCGCGTTCGGGGCGCGATCGGGCGCTCGCGCCGCCTCGAGGCGCCACAGACCCGTAAGGCGACCGGTCGATTTTAGGTTGCCACGGGGATCATGAACTGATCTGAGTGGCGTGTGCAGCGTGACGCCGCAACGGAGGAAACGATCGTCGCCAAATACTCGGCGATCGAGAGCCTTCTGGACGAGCGCACGCGGCGGCTGTGGGCTGCAACCGAGTCTCGCGCGATTGGCTTCGGCGGGGATGCGCTCGTTTCGGCGGCGACGGGACTGGCGCGGGCCACGATTCGCAAGGGGCGGTTGGAGCTGGCGATGGGAGTCGACCCCAAGGGACGAGTGCGGAAACCCGGTGCGGGGCGTCCGTCTCTCCAGCAGACACAACCTGGGCTCAAGAAGGCGCTTGAGCAGTTGGTGGATCCGCTGACGCGCGGTGACCCGATGTCTCCGCTGCGATGGACTTGTAAGAGCAAGGCGAAGCTCGCCGCTGCGATGGCGAAGCAGGGGTGGAAGGTCAGTGCCACGATGGTTGGCCGACTTCTCCATGAACTTGGCTACAGCCTCAAATCCGTCCGAAAGACGACGGAGGGCGCGAGTCATCCGGATCGGAACGCGCAGTTCGAGCACATCAACGCCGTCGCAACCGAATTTCTGGAGAGCGGCAGGCCGGTGATCTCGGTGGACACCAAGAAGAAGGAACTGGTCGGCGACTTCAGGAATGCAGGCGAAGAGTGGCAACCCCCTGCGACGCCGGAGAAGGTGCTCGTTCACGACTTTCCAAGCGACGCGACCGGCAAGGCGATTCCGTACGGCATCTACGACATGGCCCGGAACGAGGCGTACGTGAGCGTAGGTCGCGACCACGACACCCCCGCTTTCGCGGTCGCTTCGATTCGTCGGTGGTGGTCGACGATGGGCGTGGTCGCGTACCCCGACGCCGACGAACTCTTCATCACCGCCGACGCCGGCGGCAGCAATGGCTACCGTTCGCGCGCATGGAAGGCTCAGTTGCAGCAGTTCGCCGACGACGCTGGTCTTCGAATCTGCGTCTCTCACTTCCCGCCCGGAACCAGCAAGTGGAACAAGGTTGAGCACCGACTCTTCTGCCACATCACCCAGAGCTGGCGTGGCAAGCCCGTGAGGACCTTCGAATCCGTCGTGCAGTTGATTGGACACACGAAGACGGAAGCCGGCCTGCGAGTCCGGGCGAAGCTCGACAAGCGAAAATACCCAACTGGAGTGGTGACCACCGACTCGGAGATGCAGAAGCTTGATCTGCACAAGCACACCTTCCACGGTGAGTGGAATTACGCGCTGCATCCCCGACCGATCTGATCAATCGACGAACCTGATCGGATAATTTCGATCAGCCGCCTAAGAGCAGACCTGGAGCGCCCAGGCGCGGGCCGCTGCGCGGGAAGGTCAGCCCTGCGGAGTAGACGGACGTCGTGGCGGGCGAGGGCGAGCGTGGCGAATACGAGCGGCGGCGGCCTGAGCTGACGGTGCTGTACGAGGCGGTGCAGCGGGGTTGGCCGTCGGTGCAGGAGTCGCTGCCTGGCCGCATCCGCGAGGAGGTGCGCCGCTTCCTCGAGTGCGGGCTGCTCCGCTACGGCTTCCTGGAAGTGAAATGCGAGGGATGCCGGCAGCTCTCGCTCATCGCCTTCAGTTGCAAGAAACGAGGTTGGTGCCCCGCCTGCACGATGAGGCGCGCCGTGGAGGTGGCGCTGCGGTTGAGCGCGCAGCTGCCCTTCGTGGCGCACCGGCAGTGGACGCTGTCGTTGCCGCGGGGGCTGCGGCTGGCGGTGGTGAAGCAGCCGCAGGTGTTGAAGGTGGTGGAGCGAGCGCTGGTGCGCGCGGTGTGGAGGTGGCAGCGGGCAGTCGCGAAGCGGCTGGGGGTGACGCAGCGCCTGCAGGGAGGAGCGGTGGCCTTCACGCAGTGGTTTTCAAGCGCGCTGGCGTTGACGCCCCACCTGCACGTGTTGCTGCCGGAGGTGCTGTGGACGCCCAGCGGAGAGGTGGTCGAGCTGCCGCCTCCGGACGATGAGGAAGTCGAGGGAGTGCTGCGCCGGCTGCTGTTGCAGCTCAAGGCCGTGTTGGCGCAGGTGGAGGGGGCGCTGCCGGAAGACGAGTACGAGGGGCTGCAGGCGGCCTCGGTGCAGGGCCGGATGGAGTTGGGCGATGCGCGACGGCCTGAGGCGAAGAAGCGGCGGGTGGCGCTGGGCCTGGGCTTCTCGCTGCATGCGGACACCGCGGCGCACGGCAACGACAGGGAGGGCCTGGCGAGGCTGTGCCGGTACGCGTCGAGAGGGCCGGTGGCGGAGGAGCGACTCCAGCGGCTCCCCGACGGGCGTTACCAGTACGCGACGAAGAAGGGCGCGGTGCTGGTGCTGACGGCCCAGGCGCTGGTGAAGCGGTTGGTGGCCCTGGTGCCGCCTGCACGGGTCCACCTCACCAGCAGCCACGGCGTCTACGCGGCCAACGCCAGGCTGCGGCCCGTCGTGCTGCAGCCGGAGCCGGAGTCCGCGGCTCCCGCGCCGTCGTCGGCGCTGGTCAAGGAAGAGGCACCCGACAAAGACAAAGCCAAGCCCCGGCGCCCGCCGAGGCTGGACTGGGCGAGGTTGCAGGCGAAGACGTTCGGCACGGATGTCTGGAAGTGCCCTCGCTGCGGCGGTCGACGGCGCGTCGTGGGGTTGGTGACGAGTCGGCAAACGGCGCAGGAGTTACTCGAGAAGCTGGGCCTCCTGACGCCGCGCAGGCTGCTCCCACCTGAGCGCGGCCCGCCACAACTGCAGCTGTCGATGTGAAGACACGCCCCGCGCGTCACGGCCTCCGACAGGCGGGCGCTCCCGCGTCCCGACACCGAAAAGTCCCCGCTCCGCACCCCAAGGACAGGCTCGCGCACGCCGCGTAAACGCCTTGCCCCGCTCAGCCCGCCAGGAGACTCTCCAGGGCGTCGCCCGGTTTGGGCAGTTCTTTTGTCCTCTTCTTCTTCATCCATCTCGCCGCCGCGGGTGCGCTGCCAGTTGGTGATGGCGTCCATGAAGATGGTCTCCACGGCGCAAAGCAGGTCCGGCTGGAAGGCC
>JBBRUE010000372.1:0-6861 GCA_038248085.1 Myxococcales bacterium
GCGCGACACATAGCCCGCGAATGCTGCTGCTTGTCAGGAACCCCGCCGAGCCGCGACTGCCCTGCGCATGTCGCCCCCAGATTCCCACTCGCCCGACCCGCGGAGCCACGTCATGGAGGTGAGCGATCGCACCATGGCGGCCCTGGGCTTCGAGGACATTCGTCTCGCGCTGGCCAATCGCTGCCGCACCGAGGTGGGCCAGGAGCGCGCCCGTGCCCGAGGCTTCCTCCAGTCGCGCGACGAGGTGCAGGCCGCCCTGACCCTCGCCGAAGAAGCCCGCGCCTTGAAGGGCGAGCCGATCACCCTGCCGATCACCGGCATCGCCGACATTCGTATTCCCATCGACCGCGCGTCGAAGGGCGGCATGCTCGAGCCCCGCGACCTGATGAACATCTGCCAGGCGCTCTTCACCTTCGAGCGCTCGCACGAGCTGCTGGTCGAACGGCGCGAGCGCCTGCCGGGTCTCGCGGTGCTGGGCCGTCGACTCCCGGTGCTCACGAAGATCGCCACCCGGCTCGACCGCAGCTTTGAGGCCAGCGGGGAGATCTCCGACCGCGCCAGCCCCGAGCTCCGGGACGCGCGGGAAACCGCCCGCGGCTTGCACCGCCGGATCCGCGGCCGCCTCGACGAGCTGCTCCGCGACGAGAAGTTCGGGGAGAACCTCCGCGAGGGCTACTACTCGGTCCGCAACGAGCGCTACGTCGTGCCCGTGAAGTCGAGCCACCAGCGCGACGTCACCGGCATCGTCCACAACGCCAGCCAGTCGGGCCAGACGCTCTTCGTGGAACCGACGGAGATGGTCGGCATGGGCAACGAGCTGGCGATCGCCCAGTCGATCGTGCTCGAGGAGGAGCGCAAGGTGCTGCTCGAGCTCTCCGGTCTCGTGGGCCGTGAAGCCAGCCACCTGCTCGACGGCGTCGAGGCGCTCGCGCAGCTCGACGAGCTGGAGGCGGTCGCCTCGCTCTCGAACGACCTCAAGGCGAACACCCCCACCCTCGAGCCGGCCGACGGTTCACTGGTGCTCAAGGCGCTCCGGCACCCGCGCCTGGTGCTCAAGGGCGGGGAGATCATCTCGAACGACGTCGAGCTCGGTGACGCGCGCTCGCTCGTGGTGTCCGGCCCGAACGCCGGCGGCAAGACCGTCACCCTCACCGGCATCGGCCTGTGCGCCCTGATGACGCGGGCCGGTCTGCCCATTCCCTGCGATCCCGGGTCGCGGATTCCCCTCTTCAACCAGGTCCACTCGGCGATCGGCGATCAACAGGACCTGCAGGCCGGCCTGTCGACGTTCTCGGCGCACGTGACGATGCTGCGCGACATCATCCTCGTGGCCCGCCGCGGTTCGCTGGTGATGATCGACGAGATCGCCGCCGACACCGACCCCCGGGAAGGCGCGGCGATCGCCACCGCCGTCCTCGAAGAGCTGCTCGATCGCGGCGCGATCGTCCTCGTCACCACCCACCTCGAGGAGCTCAAGGCCCTGGCCCACCTCGACCAGCGCTTCGTCAACGCGCGCGTGGGCTTCGACGGCAAGAAGATGTCGCCGACCTATCGCCTGCAGATCGGCTTCGCCGGCGCCTCGTCGGCCATCGACATCGCGCGGAGGGTCGGGCTGTCGGAGTCGATCTGCGTGCGCGCCCACGATCTCGCGATCAACGCCGGTGGTGCGCTCTCGAAGGCCCTCGCCGCCGCCGAGGAAGAGCGCCGGAAATACTTCGAACAACGCGAATCTGCCGAGCGTGACGCCCGCGAAGCGAAGGCCACGCGCGACCAGGCCGCGGCTGAGCTGTCGGCCGCGATGAAGGAGCGCAAGGAAGTCGAAGTGAAGTTCCGCGAGTCGCTCCGCGCCGAGCTCGAGTTCGCCCGGAACCAGATCCGCTCGCTGGTCGAGAAGCTCGAGACCGAAAAGGGCGACAAGGCCCTCAAGGCCGCCCAGACCGCCGGCGCGGAGATCACCCAGCGCATCAATGAGCAGACCGTCGCCGAGCGCGGCGCCCGCCAGGAACTCAAGGGCGACGCCCGCGAACTGGCCCCGCTCGAGCTGAAGGTCGGCGCCCGCGCCCGCCACCGCTCGATGGACGCGGAGGTCGAGATCCTCGATCTCTCCGGAGAGACCGCCACCGTCGCCATGGGCGCGCTCAAGATGCGCGTGCCAGTGAGCGAACTGGGACCGGCGACGAAGGCGAAGGAGCCCGCGAAGTTCCCCGGCGCCAACAAGAAGGAAGCCCGCCTCGAGAAGGTCAAGGAGGTCGCCGCGGCCGTGCTGACGCTCGCGAGCCCGACCCTCGACGTCCGCGGCCAGCGCGCCGACGACGCCATGCGGCTGATCGAGCAGTTCCTCGATCGCTGCACGCGCAACGGCGACGACGCGGCGATCGTGATCCACGGCCACGGCACCGGCGCGATCAAGCGCGACCTCCGTGACTCACTGAAGACCTCGCCCTACGCGAAGTCGTTCCGGCCCGGCGACGCGACCGAAGGCGGAGACGGCGTCACGGTCATCGTCTTCTGATGCGCAAGAAGCGGGTGGGCGCGAAACGGGCGGCTCCGTACCGTGCGCCCATGAGCCCCTTCGACCGCATCGCCGAGTCCCTCACCTGGCTCACCTCGCACGACCGGGCCCCTGCCCTCGCAGCGCTGGCCTCCCGCGCGGGGATGAGCCGCTTTCACTTTCAACGGACGTTTCAGCGCCTGGTCGGGGTGAGCCCGCTGAGGTTCCAGCAGGTGCTGCGCGATCGCGCAGCGTGCTCGACGCCGCGTGGGACGCGGGCCTGAGCGGTCCCGGACGGCTCCACGACGCGATGGTGCGCATCGAGAAGATGACCCCCGGTGAGTTCAAGGCGGGCCCCCGGTTGCGCTGGAGCCAGGCCCAGACCGACCTCGGCCCGATCACCGTCGCCGCCACCGTGCGCGGCGTGTGCGGCATCTCGTTCGACGGAATCGAGCGCATGGCCGAGCGCTGGCCCGGCGCGGAACTGGTGCACGACCCACGGGCCCTCGCGCCGCAGGTGCAGCACCTCGAGCACCTGCTGTCCGGCGAGCGGCTCGAACAACCCCTATCGATCGTCCTGCGCGGGACGGACCTGCAGCTCGCGGTCTGGCGGGCGCTGCTCTCGATCCCCGAGGGGGCCGTCGCCACGTATGCGGATCTGGCGAACCAGGTTGGCCGCCCTTCCGCGGTTCGGGCCGTCGCCAGCGCAGTGGGCGCCAATCACCTCGCGTGGCTCATCCCCTGTCACCGGGTGATCCGCGCGACGGGAGCGCTCGGGGGCTACCGCTGGGGTCTCGAGCGGAAGTCGGCGCTGCTCGCGCGCGAGCTCGGTCAGGCCACGCACTGAGGCTCGTCTGTCTCCACGACAGCGCCGCCCGGCAGCGGAGACCCCACACGCACTCCGGAAGCCGTCCGCAAGGGCGGCTCGGGTTCAACTCCCGGCCAGGGCCTGCATGGGTCCACCACTCAGTGGTTTCTGCACTCGGGCGGCGCTGTCATCCCTCAACCCGGGTACAAGCCGCCGCATGAAGCTGGGCAGCCTTGAGCTCTCGAGTCCGTTCATCCTCGCGCCGATGGAGAGCGTGTCGGACTGCGCCTATCGCCGGGTGTGCTGGGATCGCGGCGCGAGCCTCACGTGGACTGAGATGATCCGTGCGCGCGGCCTGACGCGGAACAACAAGAGCACCTTCGACCTGATCGACACCTTCGATCCCGAGGTGCTCACCGGCGTGCAGTTGATGGTCACCAACGAGAAGGAACTCGTCGAGGCGCTCTCGAAGATCGAGGGTTCGACCCAGCCGCACTTCAAGAACATCAGGGCGATCGATCTCAACTTCGGCTGCCCCTCGCCGGAGATCATTCGCATTGGAGCCGGGCCCGCGTTGCTCAAGCGAAAGGGGAAGCTCGAGGCGATCTTCCGCGCACTCGGCGAGTGGAAGAAGACGACCTCCCTGCCGATCGGCGCGGTGGGCGTGAAGATCCGCCTCGGCCTGAACCGGCAGGAGCAGGACCAGAAGGTCTATTTGCCCCTCGTCGAACTGGCGAACGAGCACCTCGACTACCTGGTCGTCCACGCGCGCCACGCCCGGCAGGGCAGCACCGAGCAGCCCACGTGGAGCGCGATCGCCGAAGTGAAGCAACGGGCGCGGATTCCGATCATCGGCAACGGCGACATCGTCACCGGCGAAGACTGGGAACGGCTGTCACGCGAAACCGGCGCGGAGGGGGCGCTGATCGCCCGGGGTGCCATTCGATCTCCGTGGGTGTTCCGCGGACTTCGAGGCCTCGGTTCGGGCGCTCCCGTCTCGCGCGAAGAGGTCGACGTCGCCGAGACGCAGTACGTGACGCTCGCCGAGCAGTACGGCTCGAAGCCGAAGTTCCGCGAGTGGCACCGCGAAGGGTTCAACCGCATGCGGGCGCGCGTGCGTGGCGAGGCAGAGAAGGATTCGTCCCTGCCGGCCAATGAGCACATGCGCTGACCCCGGCGTTCGTCAGGGCCCGACGATCGCGCTCAGTCGCAGGCGATCGATCTTCCCTGTCGCATTCCGCGGAACGGCGTCGACCCGAATCCACGCGCGAGGCACCTTGAACGACGCGAGTCGCTGCCGAGCCCAGGCGCCCAGGTCGGCGTCGCTGACTCCCTCGGCAACGACGAGCACCGCGACCGGCACCTGGCCCCACTCGGCGTCGAAGCGCGGGGCCACGGCCACGTCGCGAACGGCAGGGTGTTCCTTCAAAACAGCCTCGACCTCGGCCGGGTACACGTTCTCTCCGCCACTCAGGATCAGGTCCATCCGCCGGGAGAAGATCGTCAACCGGCCCTTCGCATCGAGGCGCCCGAGATCCCTGGTGCGCAACCAGGGCCCCAGCCCCTTCGCGATGGTTGCGCCCCGCACCTCGATCTCCCCCACGCCGCTCGGGTCGGCCTCGACGATTCGCACCTCGACGCCCGGCATCGGCGGGCCGGCCGTCGTGCCATCGGCGTCGTCGAGCAACTCGGTCGTCACCTGCGAGCACGCCTCGGTCAGCCCGTACGTCTGGACCACCGGCAAGCCCGCATCGCGCGCCCGGCGCAGGGTGGCGCTGGTCATCGGGCCACCGCCGATCAGCACCGCGCGCACGCCGGTGAACGGCTTGGCGCCCCGGACATCGAGCAGTCGCTCGAGCATCGTGGGCACGAAGCTCGCGTGGGTCACGCCCTCGTCGAGCGCGGCGCAGGCGCGAACCGCGTCGAAGTTCCCCTCGAGCGCGATGGAGGCCCCGTAGACCGCGCAGCGGTAGAGCATCGCGAGCCCTCCGATGTGGAACAGCGGGAGCGTGCCGAGCCAGCGCTGCGTCGACTCGCCTCCAAGGCGCTGCGCATTGGCCGAAGCCGAGGCGAGGAAGTTCGAACGCGTCAGCTCGACGCGCTTGGCGGTGCCCGTGGTGCCCGAAGTGAAGAGCGCCACGAACGTTGGCTCGTCACCGTCGCCGGGGACGCCGAAGGCAGTCAGCGGAAGCCGTTCGACCTCGGAAGGGGTCAGGCGTGCGTTGATCGGAACGAAGACGGCACCGATTCGTCCGCACGCGAAGAACGTCCACGCCATCGATGGCTGGTTCCACGACTGCACGGTCACCAGCGAGCCGGCGCCGATGCCCTTCGCCCGGAGCGCCTCGTCGGCCCGGGACACCTCGCGATGCGCTTCGGCCCACGACCACGTCTGCCCCTCGAAGACCAGCGCCGGTGCCGCGCCGTTCGCCTCAGCGGCGGCCTGCACCGGGCACTTCACACGCCCCAGCCCATCGCCTGGGGCAGCGTGATCTCCCCGTCCATCGGGGTGAAGAGATCGGGGTGCATGCCCTCGAACAACTCGACCGTCGACAACCCATGGGCCCAGTCGGCGCTCGGAAGCACGGCCGCGAGATGCGCCGCGGCGGCACGGGCGATCGGACCATCCATCAGCGTCGTCACGTAGGCGCCCACCCCGGAGTCGTGGGCCTGCTGCGCGAGCTCGAGCGAGCGAACCAATCCACCCAGCGCCGCAGGCTTGAGCACGATCACGTCAGCCGCCGCGCGCGGATCCTTCTCGAGCAGTCGCGGGAGCACGCCCGAGAGCAGCATCGTCTCGTCGGCCGCAATGCGGCACGGCGTCAGGTGCCGAAGTCTTCGGAGCCCTTCGACATCCGTGGGGCTGACGGGCTGCTCGCACACCTCAAGCTGCAGCGCCTCGAGCCCGCGGAGCGCCGAGCGCGCCGTCGCCTCGCTCCACCCGCCGTTCGCGTCGATGCGAATGCGCACGTGCGGCCCAACCGCGCGCCGCACCGCCAACAACCGCTGCGCCTCGACCGCGAGGGGCCGCGCCGCCACCTTCGTCTTCACGACGCCGAAGCCCTGCTTCACCGCCTTCTCGGCCGAAGCGGCCAGCCCGGCGGCGTCGTCGCCCTCGATCAGGGCATTGACCTTGAAGTGCGACCGAAGCACCGGCCCCAGCAGCGTGGCGACGAGCACGCCCCGGCGAATGGCGAGGTGCTCCAGCAACGCGCACTCAGCGGCGTGACGGGCAGCAGGCGTCGCGCCCATCGCCTCGATCGCGACGGCGATCTCCTCGACGGTCTCCGGCAACTTCGCGATCGAGAAGGCCAACAGGGCCACGCGGGCGGCCTCCGGGGTCTCGGTGCCGAACGACGCCATCGGCATCGCGTCACCGCGCCCCGTGACGCCCTCGGCAGTCAACGAGACCCGGAACCCGACGCGCTGGTCCATCGGCCCGCGCGCCGTCTGGATCGGTTTCTTCAGGCGCAACGAAAAGGGCGTGATCTCCAACTTCATTGCGAAAGCCCCAGGGCAAAAAGGAGTCCGTAGACCATCTGCAGCTTGGCGGTGCCGGCCA
>JBBRUE010000373.1:0-6837 GCA_038248085.1 Myxococcales bacterium
GCTCGGGGTTGCGCTCCCGTTCCTGCTGCTGACCACCCCCGCCCCCGAGGGGAAGACGTGGAAGGCGCGCGTGCCGGCGCTGATCGGCGTGGCGCCCGGCGTGCTGCTCTTCGTGTTGTGGATCGGCCTGCGCGTGGGCCAGCCGCAGGAGATCGCCCCTGGCCAGCCGTGGCGCTCGTGGGGCCCGATGCTCTCGAAGGAGAACCTCGGCTGGAAGTCCTTTGAGCAGAACCTGGGGGAGTTCGTCTCGGTGCCGCGCGGCCCGGGCGGCGGGCTCAAGGTGATGGACGTGAACTTCCCGATCCTCGCCGGCATGGTGCCCGACGGAGGCGATCAGCGCGCGGTGCGCCTGGTGTTCCTCCTGGCGATCGCCGCCGTGATGATCCGCCTCTCGCGCGGGCGCACGCAAACGGACGTCGAGGTCACCGAGGGGCCGATCGCGCGCTGGCGCATCTTCGGGCTCGCGGCGCTGGCGCTGGGGCTCCTCTTCGCCCTCCCCTTCGATATCCGCGGGTACATGTACTACCTGAACACCCGCTACGCGCACCTCGCGGCGGCGCTGCTGGTGGCTGCGGTGCCCGTGCTCCCCTCGGTGTGGACGCGCCGGCTGCTCTTCGCCGCGGCCGCCACCTCGGTGGTGCTGATGTGGCCGCTGTGGAACGCCTTCCGCGCCTTCGACGCGGAGTCGCGCGCGCTCAACGAGCTGTCGAAGAGCGCCGGGGAGAAGCCGCGGGTGATGGGGCTGGTCTACGCGACCGGCTCACGCGCGGTGACGCACCCGGTGTACCTGCACTCCGCCTGCGTGGTGGCGCGCGAGCGTGGCGGCCTGACCAACTTCTCCTTCGCGCTGACGCCGCACAGCCCGCTCATGTACCGGGGCCCGCCGCCTCCGACCTTCCCCAGCGAGTGGCGCCCGGACCAGATGCGTTGGGAGGAGAACGGGCGGCACTACGATCACTTCGTCTTGCGCGGCCCCCGGCCTGAGCAGGTGTTCGGCCCGCTGATGCAGACCGAGCTGTATGTGGCCGCGCAAGCCGGTGACTTCTTCCTCGTGCGGAGGCGCTGACGGTCGGGCAAGGTGCGCCGCATGGACTTCTTGTCGATGACGGCATCGCAGGTCGAAGGGCTCCCCGAGGCGAAGGCGCAGGAAGTGCTCGACGCCTGGGTGAAGGCGAAGCAGGCCGAGCTCCCGGCCGCGCTCACCCAGTCGGCCTCGAAGGCCCACGCGAAGTTGGCGAAGAAGGCGCTCTACCAGCTGCAGTCGCAGGGCGTGCAGGCGGCGCCGCCCAAGAAGGACGAGTCGGCGAAGCCGGCGAGCGACGCGCCGAAGAACGAGTTCCCCGCGGTGCTCTCGATGCAGCTGGGCACCGGTGAGCGCGCGTTTCTCTTTGCCCAGCCGATCCAGGGCGGCGGTGGCCTCGAGGTGTTCCAGGGCATCGTGCACGACGAGCTGGGGCTGGCGCAGTTCGGCAGCGAGAAGGCGAGCCGCAACCTCTACCGCCGGCGGATGAATGAGCTGGAGCGGGACCCGCAGGCGCGCGTGATGCTCGTGCCCTTCGAGCGCCTGCTGCTCGAGCTGGGCCGGGCGATCACCCTCAACGAGCGCACCAAGGCGCCCTACAACGCCGACATCGAGAAGGCGCTGCACCGCGTGGGCGTCACCAGGCAGGAGCCCGACTTCCCGATTCCCCCGCTCGAGGCGAGCGACGCGAACAACCTCGAGGACGGCGCCAGGCTGCACGAGCTGTTCGAGGTCTCGCAGTGGCTCCCGTCGGAGAAGGACCTGGTGAGCCTCACCCAGCGGGCCGATGCGTTGCGCACCCTGCCGCTGCCAGAGGAGCAGAAGACCGCGAAGATCGAGCAGACGGCGCGGGAGCTGGCGAACGAGGTCTTCACGCCCGCGGTGCGCACCCTCTACGCGCGGCGGCTGATGCACCAGGCGACGCCCAGCCGGTTCGCCGAGCAGCTCTTCGTGAAGGTGTTGAGCACGCTGCCGAAGACGGCTCCGGCAGCGGGCGCGATGCCTGCGATGAAGTAGCGGTTATTCCGCGTTCCAGTCGGACGCGGGGAGGATCTTCCACCCCGTGTCGATCTTCGACGACTTGAAGCGGATCACGCGCAGGGGCCACTCGCGGGCCGTCTTCGCCGGGCCCTCGGTGCTCTGCACGGTCCAGCGGTGGACCTCGACGCTGTACTTGCCCTGGGTGCCGGCCTTGGCGAGCACCGCGCGCATCGGGTTCTTGGGGTGCCAGTAGACTTCCTTGCCGGTGCGCAGCGCGTACGAGAGCACCGGGTGGCTCTTCTGCAACGCGGTGACGCGCTCGCGGGTCGGGGCGAGGAGCTTGGCGGCCTCGGCCGGGCCGACCTCGGTCATCTTGAGATCGTCGCCGACGGCCTCGACGCCCATCAGCTTGGTGAGCGCGGTGCGGCCGGCCTTGTCGAGATCGTTCATCTGCTGGACGGCGTGGGCGAGATCGCCGTCTTCCTTCTTCACCGGGTCCTTGTCCTTGAACTTCCAGTTCTCGAGGCTGAAGAGCTGGGCGTTCATGGTGACGCCGCCGAGCAGCAGGTCCTTGCCCGCCTCGTCGCCGGTGCCGGACAGCGCGTTGAGATACGTCTCGGCGACCTTCTTGGCGTCGTCGTCATCGGCGAACGCGGGGAGAGCCAACAACACCAGAGCGCCGCTCAGCAGTCGTGACATGGAGTTCCCTCGAAGAGTCGCGGGCGTGACGCCCGTCCCATCGGGAAGATTCACCAAACGGCGTCGCTCTGCCACGAGAACCCGCGCGGTGGTGCCGCCGAGGCCGTTGGGGTAGACGCGCCGACATGCGTTTGACGATCGTGATCGCCCTCTGTGTCGCTGCTCTTTCCGTGGTCGCCACGGCTGGCTGTGGAGCTCCGAAGTCCGCGTGCACGCCGCAAAGCTGCGCGGCCGGCTGCTGCAGCGCCACCGGGGAGTGCCTGTCGGGCGGTGAGAACTCAGCCTGCGGGACCAACGGCAACGCCTGTTCGAGCTGTGCCCAGACCGCGCAGATCTGCGGCGACAAGGTGTGCATCTCGGCGACGATCGACGCTGGGACCTTCGAGTGCACGCGCACCCCACTCAAGTGCTCGGACCAGACGATCTCCTCGCTCGACCTCAAGTCCAACGTGGCGACGGGGCTCATCACCAACGGCTCCGACGCGGTGGGCTTCAAGGCCACCGTCAATGCGACCGGCGGCGGCTTCACCCCCACCGAGAGCTACGTCTATGCGCGCTTCACCGATCTCGGGCTCGAGAAGGTCGCGCTCGATGACATGGCGGCGATCGACTCGATGGACTGGGACATCGCGTTCCGCCGCTACGTGATCCGCATCAACAGCGGCGACTCGGGGCCCTCGTGCGTCGCGGCCCAGGTCCAACCGGGGACCTACGAGAGCATCACCGCGGTGCCGGCCGGGTACCTGCCCGAGGGCGACGACTTCCTCCGCAAGGTGGCCTGCACCTTCATCGACGACGGCTCAGGGCTCGGCACCTCGCCGCGCACCGCGCTCTCCGCCTACTACCAGTACGCCGGCTGCGTCTCGATGACGGGCAAGCCCTTCGTGCTGACCACCCACACCGGCCGCCACGTGAAGCTCGTGGTGACGACCTACTACGCGACCGAAGCGGCGCAGACGACTTGTGACTCCACCATGAGCAGCGGCGGCGCGGTCGGCGGCACGGTGCGCATGCGCTGGACCTTCCTGGACTGAGGTCGCCCATGCGCCTCCCTGCCCTCCTCTGCGCGCTGGTGCTGACGGCGTGCGGTGAAGAGACGAGCTCGCGTTCGCCGGTCGTTCACTCGAAGCAGGAGACCCTGCGGCCCACGGACACCAGCAGCGCGCTGATGTGGCGCTTCCTGGGCACCGACGTGGTCGAGTCCTTCGGCGCGGACGGTGGGTCGTTCAAGGTGCACTACACGCGCGCGGGGATCAACGCGGTGCCCACCCTCGACGCCGACGACAGCGGCGTCCCCGACTCGGTGGAGCAGGTCGACGCGACCTACGAGGCGGTCGGCGCGCTTTACCACGGGCCCCTCGGCTTCCGGCGCCCGGTAGGCGACGGGACGATCTCCGACAACGGAGGCGACGGGCGCTTCGACGTCTACCTCCTCGACTTCGCGCGCGCGGCGGATGGCGCCTTCCGCGTCGACCAGTGCCCGGCCCCCACCCCGGAGCGCTGCCTGGGCTACGTGGTGCAGGAGAACGATTTCGTGGGCTACGGCTACCCGAACATCACGGTGGCGACGCGCATCCTCGGCAGTCATGAGTACTTCCACGCGGTGCAGGCGGCCTACGACAACGATCAGAGCGTGGTGATCAGCGAAGGCACCGCGGTGTGGGCCACCGAGCGCTTCGACCCCTCGACCGACGACTTCGAGAACTTCGTCGCCGGGTACCTCAACCGCACCGATCGCCCGATCGACTCGCCGCCCCCGGGGCCGGTGCCCTCGTTCGCCTACGGCTCGGCGATCTTCTTCAAGTTCCTCACTGAGCGGCACGACGACGCGCTGATCCGCAAGCTGTGGGAGCACCTCGAGAACGGCCAGGGAGATCCTTCCGAGGCGGCCGACGTCGCCAACCCGACCTTCGTGATCCAGCTCGATGCGCTGCTCAAGCGCGACTATGGCTCGTCGTTCTCTGCCGAGTTCACCGAGTTCACGAAGTGGAACCTCTACACCGGCGCGGCGGCGGCCCCGGCGCTTGCCTATGCCGAAGGGTCGAAGTACCCGGCAGTGGCGAGCACCGCGGTGACGCTGCCGTACCAGGCCGACGGGGTGCGCATCTTCTACGCGTCGGCCCAGTACTTCGCGGCGCCCGCGGCGGGACGTATGCGCGTCACGGCGGCCCTCGTCGACAGCCAGCTCACGACGACGGACGATCTCGGCGGCATGGTGGTGTGGCTGGTCGCCCGGAAGAACGGCCGCAACACCGAGGCGATTCGCGTCACGGCCGGAGAGACGGTCGACGTCGCCGGCGGCGAGGTGCTCGTCGCGGTCACCAATGCCAACCGGGGCCCGAACGGCGCCTCGCTCAGCCAGCGCCCCGGCGTGTGCATCGGCACGCCCGACGAGGTCGCGGCCTGTGTGGCGGCACTCCAAGGCGGCACGGTCGATGCGGGCGTGATGCCCACGGGGGATGCCGGTCCGGAGTCCGACGGGGGAACGAACCCGCCTCCGCCCCCGACCGGATGTGGTTGTGGAATGGGGACCCTGCCGCTCTGGTTCCTCGCGTTGCTCATGGGGCTCCGTCGACGCCCGCTCTGAGGAGGACTCGAAAATGACGCCGTTGCTCGTGCTCGCACTGTCCCTGGTGTCGGGTGACGTGAACACCCGTCGCAGCCCCGTGGTGCAGGTGGTGGAGAAGGTCTCGCCGGCGGTGGTCTACGTCGGCACGGTGCAGGTGGTCGAGACGCGGTTCCGCAGCCGTTCCTTTGACGACTTCTTCTTCAGCCCGCAGGAGGAACGGCGCGCGGTGGAAGGCCTCGGCTCGGGCGTGATCATCGACCCCTCGGGGATCATCGTCACCAACGACCACGTCATTCGCGGGGCATCGGAGATCCACATCGTGCTCGCCGACGGCCGCCAGGTGAACGCCGAGGTCATCGGCAGCGACTCGGACGCCGACGTGGCGGTGCTCAAGGTGAACGTGAAGGGCGCCCTGCCTTCCGCGAAGCTTGGCACCTCGGGCGATCTGATGATCGGCGAGGGCGTGGTGGCGATCGGCAGCCCGCTGGGGCTCAAGAAGACGGTGACCGTGGGCGTGGTCTCGGCGCTGGGCCGTACGATCCGCAACGAAGACCGCGTCTTCAACGACTTCATCCAGACCGACGCGTCGATCAACCCCGGCAACTCCGGCGGGCCGCTGCTGAACATGGACGGAGAGGTGATCGGCATCAACTCGGCGATCATCGCCTCGGCCCAGAACATCGGCTTCGCGATCCCCGTCGACAAGGTGCGACGCATCGTCAGCGAGCTGACCCAGTTCGGGAAGGTGCGGCCCTCGTGGGTGGGGCTCGACGCGCAGCCGCTCTCGCTGGAGATCTCCCGCCGTCTGGGCTGGGACCGGACCTACGGGGCGATGATTTCCGCGGTGGAAGAGGGGAGCCCCGCGCAGCAGTCGGGCTTCCAGCCCGGGGACATCGTGATGCAGGTCGGCACGACGCAGATCGAGAACGTCGACGATCTCCGCAGCCGCCTGCGCGGAGCGACGGCGAAGAGCCCGGTGAGCATGAAGATCTTCCGCGGCGGCCAGGAGGTGGCGGTGGAGGTCACGCCCATCGAGTTCCCGCAGAAGCTCGTCGACAGCACGGTGTGGGATCGGCTCGGGGTGCGGCTCAAGCCGGCCAAGGGCGCGATGGTGATCACCACGGTGCGTCCCAACACGCCCGCCGCCCGGGTGGGCCTCGAGCCCGGCGACGGCCTGCTGCGGGTCAACCAGCTCCCGGTCGGCACGCCGGAGGCCTTCCGGGAGGCGATCATCCAGGCGCGCGGGAAACCGAGCGTGCTGCTGCTCGTGCAGCGGGGTTCGCGCGGGTATTACCTGACGTTGCCGTTCTGAGCCGGCGGGCCCCGGGGGGAATTGATTTGACGGGCCGCCTCGGGCCCGTAGCCTGCCGAGCATGAGCTCGTACCGCTACCAGGCCCTCGGCCCGCTTCAGGCCGGGGAGGGATCTCGCGCGTTTCTGGGGTTGGCCATCAGCCCCGACAACAAGGCGCGCCCGGTGGTCATCATCTGGGTGCCGGAAGCCGCCGAGAAGGACCCTGATCTGCTGGCGAAGATCCGCCGCGAGACCGAGCACGCCGCGCTCCTCGA
>JBBRUE010000374.1:0-6832 GCA_038248085.1 Myxococcales bacterium
AACACCCGGTTGAGGTCGGCCAGCGCGCAGCCCGGGCGCAGCGGCGTGAAGCCGGCCCACGCGCACACCTCGTCGCGCCCCAGCTCGAGCAACGCGGGCAGGAGCGGAGAGGGCGGCACCGGGGTCAACCCCACCGCCAGCGACTGGAACGAGCCGAAGACCTCGGGGTCCTCGGTGCCGATGATCCACATCGGGCGGCCCTGGCGCGTGCCCTCGACGTCGAAGAGGGGACGGAGGTCGCGGCGGGCGCTGGTCTCCTCGAAGTCGCGGCGGCGCGGCAGGGCGCCGATGAGCTGACGCGCGAGGGAGTCAGGAGTCGCCGTGGGGTCCACCGCGGTGGCGTCGGCCCGGGGCAGACCTCCGAGCGTGTAGAGGCGGACCGCCGGGTTGCGCTTCTTGAGCTCGAGCAGGGCCCAGTTGAGGGTGAGCGACTTGGTGGTGCCGTCGAGGAGGGCCGCGTCGAAGGGCTCCCGCGAGGTCCGCAGCCCGGACGACACGTCCTCGACGAAGGCCGCGGTCGCCCCCATCCCGCTGAGCGCGGTCGAGAGCGGCCAGCGGACCTGGGCCGGCAGGGCGATGAACACGTGGAGCCTCAAGGCTTCGACTGTGGCACCGGAACGGAGCGCGGGGCGGCCTCACTGCGTCTCGCGTCGTCCACCGCCCCCAGCACGCGGCGCAGCGTGGTCTCGTCGAAGAGGAACTCGTGGCCCACGCCCAGCTTCACCTCGAGTGAGACGTGACGTCCCTCGCGCTGCCACGTCGAGAGCGCCGCCCGCCACGAGGTCGTCGCTGGATCGGACGCGCCGTTGACGACGAACACCGGAGCGCCACCCGCGGGAAGGACGGCCCCGTGCACCTCGGGCGCGCAGGCCCCGGCGATGACCGCGAGGAACCGCGAAGGTTCGCGCGCCCACGCCGCGAGGGCCGCGTGACTCCCGGCGGAGAGGCCGATGAGCAGGGGCCGCTCGACGTCCACCAGGTCGGCCAGCGCGGGCACGCTGTCGTCGAGCAGCGCGCGCAGCTCGAGCTCGCTCCACCCCGGCCCGTGGAGCTGCACCGGGACGGCGAGCGCGTAGCCGTGCGCGAGGAGCACCGGGGCGAGGCGCTCGACGTCGGCGTTCAGGCGGGCGCCGAAGGGGTGCAGCCACAGCGCGAGCCGCTTCGGGCGTCCTTCCAGCGGGAGGCGAAGCCGCAGCGGCGTGGGGAGCTCGAGGCGCAGCGCTGTTCGCACGCCGGCGAGGGGCACGCCCTGCCGTTCCACCTCGGTCGCGAGTCGCTGGAGCTCGGCGAACTCGGGGCGGGTGCGCAGCGAGGCGAGGTCTTCGTCTCTCGTGAGGAAGCCCGGTGCGTCGAAGCCGAACGTGATGGCGAAGCGGAGTGAGACGACCGCAGCGTCGGCGTCTCCCGCGCGGGCGAGGGCACAGGCGAGGTCGTAGTGAACGGCGGCGCGCTCCGGTTGCTGCTGCACGCGCGCGCGGCCGAGCCGCACCGCCTCGAGCACGTCACCTCGCTGGAAGGCGGCGTACTGGCGCTCGCGGAGTTCCTGTGGAGTCGCGGTGGTGACGCAGCCGCCCCCGAGCACCAACAGGCTGATCAGCCACGCGCGCATCGAGCGCCCTCAGGGCGCGACGGGAGGCGTCGCGGTCGGGGGCGCGAGGGGCTGGTTCACCACGCAGGACCAGCTGGGCGGCCGCGAGAAGACGTTGATGACGGGCCGGAGCGGCGTGGCGCGGAGCTTCTCCCGCGTCTCGTACGCGTGGTGGCGCACGACGCGCTCGAACCAGCGCTCGTCGTCGGATTCGGGGCGATGGGTGGTGAGCATGAAGCCCACGGCGCTCACCGGGAGCAAGGCCAGCAGCAGCGCCAGGCCCAGGGTCAGTCGGTTCTGAACGTCGGCTCCGCTGCTCACGCGGGCGACCGTAACATCCGCACCGCGCCCGGCGACACGGGCAGCCCACCGAAGGCAACCGAACGACGGAGCTGGACGTCAGCAGCCCGGCGCCATCGAGCGAGAAGGTCGAGCCCGACCGCACCTGACCTGCGCCGTCGAGCACCACGAGCAACCCCGAATTGCCGAACGCCGTGCCTTGTCGACCCGCCAGCACCAGGCCTGCGAGAGCGCGCCGAACTTTGGTTGGCGAACCCCGGCGCGCCGTCATCACCGAGCGAGAGCACTTCGCAGCGAACGCCGCCGCCGGGGCCCTGCAGCTCGCTCTGGCCCGCGATGACCAACGAGCCGTCGTCACGGTAGAGCGCCCCGGCATCTCGCCAGGCGATGTTGAACAGCCACAGCGAGCCCGTTCTGGCGACCACCTGGCACCCGCTCCCCACGCGGCTACAGTCTCACGATGCTCTTCAGAACGTGGCTGCTCCTCGCGCTCACGCACGCAGCCGCCGCGCTGGCGGTGACCCCGACACCCGGCCGCCGGGAGTTCCAGACGATGGGCGCCGACACCGACGCCACCGTGCGCGTGCGCGGTGAAGAGGTCGTCATCTACCGGGCGAGGTACCCAAAGTTCGAGGGCAAGTCCTACAAGCTCGAGAAGCTCGCGACCGGTGAGTCACACTGATGACGCTCACGTACCTGCTGGTGGTGACGCTGTTGGCGGGCCCGAGGACCGACGGAGTGTACGTGCCTGTGGCTGACGCGGCGCTCCTCGACGACGCCGCGGCGACCTCCGATGAGCTGGACTTCATCGAGTTCGTCGCCTTCTCGAAGCGCGAGGTCTCCGAGAATTTCTTTCTCGAGGCTGAGCAGCACCCGTGGCGCCTGAAGGACGGGCACCTCGAGGTCGAGCGCAGCTCCGCCTGGGAAAGGGTGGAGTGGGTAGAGAGGGGCGGTACGGTCTACAGCGGCCTCCTCGGGGGGCGGCTCTTCCGCTTCGTCAAGGGAACCATCGAGGCGCGAAAGGCCTCGGCGTCTCGGCGGTTCAGCCGCGCGCAGCTCGAGCGGTTGGCGGGAACCTGGGGCGAAGGCGAGGACGCCATCACCGTCGACGCGCGCGGCGTCGTGGTGCGCGGGGTTCGCGCCGAGGTGCCGGTGACTCAGTGCACGCCCGACTGTGACTCCTTGTTCGTGAGGGTCTGCCTGGGGGCGGCCGACAGCCCGGTGATGTGGGTCGATCGACCCGACGGACTGCTGGCCGTGAAGAAGGCGGGCGGTGGGCTGTGCACCTCGTACGTGTTCGGCCCGGAGACGGCTGGTGGCGTTCGCCTCACGCGCCGGGGCGTGCCAGCGAAGGCACCGGTCGCTGCCCTCGACCGGCGCCGGGTCCTCGCGGCGCTCAAGGCCAGGCGCGGGCGCCTGACTCGCTGCGAGGTGACCGGCAAAGCGGTCAAGGTCGAGCTCCACGTCACGGTGGGCCTCTCCGGCCTGGTGGAGCAGGTCGAGGCAGGCGAGCTGTCTGACTGTGTGGCGGCTTCGCTCTCGCGACTGGCGTTTCCCCCGCAGCCCGCGCCGCAGACCTTCACGTTCAGCTGGGAGCTGATCCGGTAGTCGGGCCCACGAAGCTGGACATGGTCGTCATCCCCGGTGGCTTTGACGAGTTCGGCTACGGGACGGCCGACCGAGATGTGAAAGGCTCCGCCCATGGAGCTCACCCTCATCCGCCACGCTGACGCCCTCGAAGGCGAGGACGACGACGCGCGACCGCTGTCGAAGAAGGGGCGCAAGCGCTTCGCGCAGAGCGTCGAGACGATGGCCGAGCTGGGGGTGCGCTTCGAGCGCGTGTTGCACTCGCCGAAGCGGCGCGCGCTCGAGACCGCCGAGCTGCTCGCGCCGTTGTGCGACGGCGAGTTCCAGGCGACCACGCTGCTGACGAAGACGCCCGACGAGGACCTGTTCCCCGCGCTCGCCCGCGATGGCCTCGCGGTGGTGGGTCACGAGCCCCACCTCTCGGCGCTGCTGGCGTGGCTGGTGGTCGGCGAGGCCGGGGCGGGCAACCGCTTCGAGCTGAAGAAGGGCGCCGTCGCGCGGTTGTCAGGGCACGTCGAGCCGGCCGGCATGCGGCTCGTCGCGTTGTGGACGCCGAAGCTGCTCAGCCGCTGAACGGCGTCAGTCGAGCGAGAAGTCGCCTTCCTTCCCCTCATGGCCTCTTCCGCGACTTCATGAAGGTCTGGCCCGCTTTCGACGCCCGGAACTCGGCGAAGAGCTCGGCTTCCATGTTGTTCCTGAATGCCGCGCTCAAACTTCGCCAGAGCCGGGATCGGTGGAGATTCGACTATTCGCGGTGGGCCGTCAGCTCTTCCATGACCGATACGGCGCTTCACCGGCGACGGCAACCGACACGCCCTCCGCCGGTCGCGCCAGTCCTCGCTGCTGGCGAAGCACCCGCCGTCGCTGAGAAGCGCGTTCGCTCGGCTTCTCGCTCTGCCGCCGAGTCATGGCGGCGGGTGAGGTGCCGAGCCTGTCGGGAACCTGCGAAGGGACCGCGCCTTCATCGCGCGTCGATGCCTCCGTACATGAACGCGAAGACGATGGGGCCAAAGAGCACCAGGAACACCGCCGGCAGCGTAAACAGGAGGACCCCGACGAGCTGCAGCCCCACGCGCGCGCCCGCCCGCTCCTGGAGCGCCGCCGCCAGATAGGCCACCAGGCTCCCCGAGACGAGCAACAGCTCGACGGTGGTCGCCACGTACCCGAACACGTGGTCCAGCATCGGCGCGAGCAGGTCGGGCCGCATGAAGTTCAGCACCAGCCACAACGCCACCGGCAGCAGCCCCAGCACGAGGGCGGCCACCAGATCTCGTCTCTTCGGGCGCAGCGCAACGTCACTCACACGCCAAGGTTACCGCGCGCGGAGACGCTGGCGGCTGTCGCGTTCACCTGCCGAGCCGGTCGTGCAGGGCACTGGCCGCGTCGAACTCGGCGGGCGTCAACTCGGCGCCCGCCCGGCCCGCGAGCACGAGGAAGCCCGCGTGGCCCAGGCTCGCGAGCACCAACCCGACGGTACAGGCGGTGAACTCGTTGGCGTCCGGGTTTCCCAGGGCCCGCAGAACGAGGAACCACGCGAGCCACGCTGAGCCAGCGACGAGCGAGACGCCGCTGAGCAGGCCCGGGCGACCGCGGACCACCTTCAGGTGCACGCCGAGGAACACCAGGGCCCAGGCCAACAGGGTGAGCGAGATCCAGACGGAAGGGCGTGCGCCCACCTGCAAGCGCATCCACGCCTGCGCCGGAGGCAGCCCCTTCCACACGGCCTCGAGCACGTCCTCCGGCATCGGCCCGTAGAGACCCTCGAACTCGATGTCGTTGGGGTCGAAGTCCGCCGCCGTTCTCGAGCGGCAATTCGGCGACCACCAACAGTCCGTCGCTGCGGTCGGGCCGGTTGAGCGGAACCAGCAGCCACGGCTTCCGGGAGATCACGTCGGAGGCCTGCAGTGGATGGAGCGCGCTCCCGTGGCCGTAGAACTGGACCTGCTCGTAGCCGGTCGCGCGCTCGAGGTGCGCCAGCCCTTCGACCTTCACGGTGCGATGGAAGACCGAGTGCCGCACCGCCTCCACGTCGATCGGCGTCGCCGGCAGCAGCCACCGCACGGCATCGAAGACCGCGAAGCCGGCCAGCAGAACCAACCCTCCGAGCACGACCTTGCGCATCGGCGGCGAAGATAGCCGCAGTCTCACGCAGCGCGTACGTCCTGACGATGAGAACGGCGCGCGCTGATCAGCAGGGTGCCGAGGCGGGGAGATCGCGCGGTCGACGCCTCGAGACCCGGGCTCGGGTTAGGGAGGCCCCCTGGTCGGTGGTGTCGAAGTGCCGGTACTCGTAGCTGGTGATGACCGAGCCCGGGAGCCGCGTCACCAGCGGATGATCTTTCGAGCCCTCACCAGGACCGCGACCACCATCAGCGCACGATGCATGCGTGCCGACCGTATCGTCACGAATCGGGCTTCGCGCGCGCAGGTCTGGCGACGGCCGACGACGACGGGAAAGTTCTGCGGCCCCGGCAGAGGGATACAGTCGGCCGCTCATGGGACGACGGCTGCCGGCGACGGAGTGGTTGAAACGTCTGGACGACGCGCACGCGAGCGCGCTCACCGGTGACGCGGAGGGCGTTCACCAGGTGCGGGTCGTCATCCGGCGGCTGCGGGTGTGGCTCGAGCTGGGAGGCCATGACCGGCTCGCCGACGAGCTCCGCTGGGTGTGCCGGGAGCTGGGGCCGCTGCGAGACCTCGACATCCTCGACGAGACTTTCACCGACGACGCCCGGGCCACCCTCCGGCCTCCCGCGGTCAAGCGCGCCCGGGAAGCGCTCGAGTCGGACCAGTGGCGCACGCTGCGCACCGCGCTCGACGAGGCGAAGTCCCCCCGGCGCCGCGCGGCGAAGCGGGTGCTGCGCCGGCTCGAACGCGAGCTCAAGCACCAGCACGTGAAGCTCGAGCCCGCCTCGCTGCACGAGTGGCGTCGCTCGCTGCGCAAGGTCCGCTACGCGCGCGAATGGCTGGGGAAAGACGACGAGGTGTTCGTCCGGGCGCAGGCCTGGCTCGGGCCGCTGTGTGACCTGCTCGCGCTCGAGCGCTTCGCGCGCGCCGGCTGAAGGCTGATCAGCACTCGGAGAACTCGTCGTCGTGGATGCAGAGGAAGCGGACGTGCGCTCCGTGCGGCTTCGGCGACGGCGTTCTGGCGCTCGAAGACTTGTTCGACCGACTTGGCCTGAGCGTCGAGTTGCTGAGTGCGGCGAGCAGAGAGATGTACTGGGACCTGCCTGCGCTGAGCGAGGCAGTCACGGAACGGGCTCAGCCCATGCCCCGACCGGGCGAGCCTCGCGACCCCGAGCGCGAGGGATCCAAGCTGCGACGCCGGGGGGCCGCGGGTCTCCCGACGCATCAACT
>JBBRUE010000375.1:0-6810 GCA_038248085.1 Myxococcales bacterium
GACGTGGTGGTGGGCGTACCCGGGGAACGGCCGCGGCACGTGGTGGTGGCCGGCAAGCCGGTGGTGGTGAATGGCGCGTTGGTCACCGCCGACCTCGAGGAGATCCGCGCCCACGCGCGCGAGGCCGCGCCGAAGTTGTTCGAGGCGATGCAGGCGTTTTCCGGCGGGTCGTCATGAGTTCCGGCTCCGCGGTCCGGCTCGCTGCGCACACCCACGGTTCGTCTGCGCTGGGCGCTCGAGCGGTCACGACCTCGCTGGACACCGTCCGACTTCCTGCGCACGCGCACGATGACACCCGCAGTGCCTTCGCGCCGCCGCGTCCCTTCAGAGGAGCACCGTCATGAGTTCCAGGCCCCCCACCACTTCCATCAACGCCGAGCGGCTCACCGCCAGCCTCGACGCCCTCGGCCGCATCGGCGCATACACCGACGCCAGCTCGCAGCTCACCGGCGTGTGCCGTCTCGCCTTCTCGAAGGAAGACGGTGAAGGGCGCCGCCACGTGGTGGCCGAGATGAAGGCCGCGGGGCTGGAGGTCACCATCGACGGCATCGGCAACGTGTACGGCCGCCGCAAGGGCCGCGACGACGGGGCGCTCCCGGTGATGGCCGGCTCACACATCGACTCGGTGGCGACGGCCGGGCGCTTCGACGGCTGCCTGGGGGTGCTGGGCGCGCTCGAGGTGGTGAAGACCCTCGACGACGCGAAGGTCACCACGCGCCGGCCGCTCATCGTCGCCTTCTTCAGCGAGGAAGAGGGCGCGCGCTTCGGCACCGACATGCTGGGCAGCGCCGTCGCCACCGGTCGCATTCCCCTCGAGCGCGCGCTGGAACTCAAAGACCGTGACGGCACGGTGGTGCGCACCGAGCTCGAGGCGATCGGCTTTCGTGGCGAGGCGCCGGTCGCGCTGAAGGCCCCGCACGCGTACCTCGAGTGCCACATCGAGCAGGGCCCGATGCTGCGCGCCGCGGGCATGGACATCGGCGTGGTCACCGGGGTGCAGGCCATCTGCTGGCACGAGCTGACGCTGCTGGGGCGCAGCGCTCACGCGGGCACCACGCCGATGAGCCTGCGCGCCGACCCGGGCATGGCGGCCTCGCGCGTGCAGTTGTTTCTCCGCGAGCTGGTGCGCTCGGGGCGCTTCGGCGACCAGCTCCGCGCGACGATGGGGGTGACGAACTTCCTGCCCGGGCTGGTGAACGTGGTGCCCAACCGCGTGCTGGCGACGGTCGACATCCGCCACCCCGACCAGGCGCAGCTCGCGGCCGCCGTCGCAGAGTTGCTCGCCTTCTACGCGCGCGTGGCCCTCGAAGAGGGCATCACCCTCACCCACCGCGAGACCGCGCGCACCGGCGAGGTGCAGTTCGCGGCGAAGGTGCAGCAGCTCGTGGCGGCCTCGGCGACGGCGCGCGGCTTCAAGCACCAGCACCTCGTCTCGGGGGCGGGCCACGACTGCCAGGAGCTCTCGCGCCTGTGTCCCGCGGGCATGGTCTTCGTGCCGGGCGAGTACGACGGCATCAGCCACAACCCGCGCGAGTTCTCGACCCCGAAGCAGTGCGCCGACGGCGTCAACGTGCTCTTCGACGTGCTCACCACGCTGGCCGAGGAGGAAGGCCCATGACCCCGCAGTCCCGCATCGTGCGCGTAGCGCTCACCCAGACGGTGAACGCCTTCCAGGACATGCCGGCGAAGGTCGAGGACCTGCCGAAGCTGCAGGGCCGGCTGCTCGAGGTGCGCGAGGCGAACGTCGAGCACCACCTCGGGCTGCTGACCCACGCGCATCGCCAGGGCGCGCGGGTGGCGTGCTTCGGCGAGCTCTTCCCCGGGCCCTACTTCGCGCTGCGCCACGACCCGATGTGGACGGCGCTGGCCGAAGACGCGCAGACCGGCGAGACGGTGACGCGGCTGCGCGAGGCGGCGAAGTCACTGGGCATGCTGGTGGTGGCGCCGATCTACGAGCTCGACCCGTCGGGCAAGCGCTTCAACACCGCGGTGATGATCGACGAGACCGGCACGGTGCTCGGCAAGTACCGCAAGACGCACATTCCCCACGGGACCAACGAGCAGGGCTCGTTTCTCGAGGGGCACTATTACGATCGCTCCGACGGCGGCAACGGGCCGGGCGTGCGCAACGTCTCGAAGAACCCGTACTTCCCGGTGTGGGAGACCTCGTTCGGGCGCATCGGGGTGGCCATCTGTTACGACCGCCACTTCGAGGGCGTGATGTCGTCCCTGGCCCGCGAAGGCGCGGAGCTCATCCTCAGCCCGGCGGTCACCTTCGGCGAGAAGAGCCAGCGCATGTGGCACCTCGAGTTCCAGGTCGATGCCGCGCGGCACAACGTCTTCATCGGCGGCTCGAATCGCAAGGGCACCGAGGCGCCGTGGAACCAGCCGTACTTCGGCGAGAGCCACGTCACCGGCCCCAACGGGAAGCTCGCGAACCTCAGCATCCATGACGAGCTGATCATCGCCGACGTGGACCTGGCGACGCTTTCGAAGCCGGACCCATCGGGGTGGAACTTGAAGCGCGACCTGCGCAACGACATCTACACGCCGCGGTAGCAGTGGCGCGGGGTGGTCAAAAGGCCTGGCCGAGATCGAAGTAGATGCCGAGTGGCTGGGCGGTGGTGCTCGCTGGCGGCGGCGCCCAGGCCACGTCGAAGCGCACCGTCACCGTCTCGCCCCAGCGCAGGCGCAGGCCTCCGCCGACCGAGGGGTGGAGCCCCAGCCCCGTACCGTCGAGGTCAGGCCGAGGCACCCAGTCGGCCCACACCCGGCCGGCAGCGACGGAGGCCACCAGGCCCAGCTCGAAGTGCTGATCCCAGAAGCCGAAGCGGAACAGGTGGGCGCGGGCTTCCAGGTTCATCGCGAGGCGAATGCGGCCCTGGTAGCGCCCCTCGGGGATGCCCTGCACTCCGTCGGAGCCGCCCAGCATCCACACCTGGCTGAAGCCGCCGCGCGACAGCTCGTGCATCGGCGGCCGGCCGAAGGCCGCGTCGACCATCACCCGCGCTGCCAGCACCAGGCGGCCCGGCCAGACCTCTTGATAGACGCGGGCGTGACCGGTGAGCGCGCCAAAGCTCAGGTCGTTGCCCGTGAGGGGGCCCGGGGAACCGCGCACGCTGGCCTCGAGCCACACCCCGCGCCTGGGGTTGATCTCGCTGTCCCGCGTGTCGAGCTCGACCGCGCCGAAGCCGATGATCGAGGTGTGGGTTTGGAGGCCGAGCAGCAGCGGCTCGCTCCGCTCGAGATCGAGGGTGCTCCCCGGGTAGATGACGGGCGCGATGCGGGCGCCCGCGAGGCCCACGCGGAGCCGAAGGCTGGGCAGCACCTGGTAGCCAGCCGAGGTCTGCGCCACCAGCTCGGAGCGAACGTACTGGGTGGCCCGCGCCGAGGTGCTCGCGGGGTTGCCCAGGGGTGGGCTGCGGTTCCCCACGCCGTAGAAGCCCGCGTTGGCCGCCTGCCAGAACCACAGGCCCGCGCGCAGACGCCAGCGCCCATCGAGCGAACGCCAGTCGAAGTTGAGGTTGTCGTCGTGGACCGGGAACTCCGCCTTGCCGTCGGGCCCGCCCTTCACCGAGATCGCCGCCTGACCGGAGAGGCTCCAGTTGTACGGAACGCCTGGCGCGCCGAGGCGGTTGATCACCCCGAAGGCGCCGAACTCGAAGCCGACGTCGGAGTTGTAGGCGACGACGGGGAAGACCTTCCACTCGTAGGGGTCCGCGGCGCCGCCGTCTGGCGCGGTGAGGGGGGCGAGCACCGCTGCAGGCACCGGGGTGCCGGCGTCGGCCGCGCGCTCCCCGTCGGCCAGCGAGGCGAGGACGGCGAAGGTGATCGCGGTGAAGGGGCTAACGGGAACCCCCGGTGGCGGCGCACACGCCCACCCACGGCGAGCGAGGCTGCATCATTGCGGCGGTGGCGTTCCAGCCTGACCAGCGATCGAGGCGCGCCACTGGTCGACGGTGTCTGCTTGCCGGGCCAGATAGCGGCGGTAGAGCTTCTTGAACCGGGCGCGTTCGTCCTCGCTCGTGCTCGGCACCTCGTCGCCCTCGGCCGCCAGCAGGGCCCGGTACCGGCTGGAGAACCAGCGCAGGTTGGCGCCCAGGTCGGTGTAGCGCTCGTCTGCGTAGAACTTCACGAAGCGCTGGTGGAGCGTGAAGGGGGGAAACTCGTAGAAGATGCTCCTCAGGTCGGTGTCGTAGAGCTCGTTGGGTCGCAGCACCCGCTCCGATTCCACCAGCGCGCCTGGCGCTGCCCCCACCCGCGGAGGGCCCTGGCCAGGCTGAGGCTCGCCGTAGCGGGCCGAAGGCCGCGCGAGGCGCTTGTCGTTGGCCAGGCGCACGAGGTTGACGAACTCGTTCTTGGGGACGGGGAAGTCGAACGCCGAGATGACCACGAAGCGGTCGGTGGCCCAGTGGCGCCAGAGGCCCAGGGGCACCAGCGCGTTGTGCACCACGTGCGCACAGTTGTTTCGCACCACGTCCCACTCGAAGGTCTTCTCGCCCTTCCGGTAGGGCGCGTTCGCCGCGTTGAGGGCGTCGACCACCGCGCCCAGCTCCGCGCGCTCCACCGGCACCCGCACGCAGTAGCGATCGCGACCGAGGGCGACGCCGTAGTCGGTGGCGACCGACATCTCGTACATGAACGCCTGATCGTCCATGCCCGGGGGCTTGGAGGCCATCACCTCGTCGTGGAAGACGATGCCGTCGAGGATGCCCATCTCACGAGCGCGCGCCTGGGTGCGCCAGTAGAGCGCGTCGGTGAGCGCGTCGCCCTGCTCCGCCAGGCCACGGAAGAAGAAGTCGCGGCCCTCGGTGGCCACCCAGTTCGCGTTGCTGAAGTGCGCGTTGACGCTGATGCCGACGCCGAGGCCGGGCCTCAGCGCCTCGGTCGGGCACAGCGCGACGGTGGGGTAGCCCGCACCCTGCACGCGGCACGCGCCGTTGAGGAAGAGCAGCGCGTGCCCTCCCGGGCCTCCGCCCACCACCTCCACCCCGTGGCCCGGCTTCTTCTTGATCTCTGAGAGCGCGCAGTACTCGACGTAGTAGGGGAAGACCGAGGTGTAGAGCGGCTCGGAGGGCTGGGTCTCCTTGACGATGAAGTGGGTGTCGACGCAGCCCGTCGCCAGGGTCAGGGCGCCCAGCAGGAGAGCCGCACGTGTGGGTTGGGATGGCATGCGGGTCAAGCGTCGTCTTAGCGGAGATACGACCCGGCAAGTCTGTGAAGCTGGCCCCCATGAAGCGCCTGCACCGCGATGATCTCTTCGGCTGGTCCACCTTCCAGGAATCGCTCGACCTCGACTTCAACAGCGCGGCGTGGGTGCGGCCGGAGGGGAACGTGCTGATCGACCCGCTCCCGATGAGCGCACACGACCTCGCGCACCTCGAGTCACTGGGCGGGGCCGCGGCGATCCTCATCACCAACTCGATGCACGTGCGCGGAGCGGCCCCACTCGCCGCGCGCTTTCACGCAAAGGTGTACGGCCCCCACGCCGAGCGGGACGGCTTCCCGATTCCGTGTGACGGGTGGCTGCGCGACGGGGAAAGCCCGTTCCCCGGGCTGGTGGTGTTCGAGCTCGAGGGGTCGAAGACGCCCGGCGAGCTCGCGTTCGTCCTCGACGGCACGACGTTGATCACCGGCGATCTCATTCGTGCGCATCGCCCCGACGTGCTGATGCTGCTCGGGCCGCAGAAGCTCACGAACCGCGACGCCGCGCTGGCGTCGGTGAAGCGCTTGCCCAGGACCATCGAGGCGGTGCTCGTCGGTGACGGGTGGCACGTCTTTCACGACGGGGCCCGACGGCTCAGCCAGCTCGCGCCCTGAGATCGCTCACGGACAGGCAGGCACGCTGGGCAGGCTCGCCGCCGTCAGGTCGTACGCCGGCAAGCCCGCGGCCGCGCGCGTGGCGAAGCCGGTGAAGGCCGCCGGGCCGGTGTAGTTGGTGAGCGTCGGCGTGCCGCCGGCACCGACGTAGGTGTTGCCCGACCAGCCGGACGTGTCGGCCGCGAGCGCGACGTTCACCTTGCCCTGGGCGGCGTAGTCGTTGATCAGCTGGTTGTTGATCAGCCGCAGCGCGTGAGGCGCGTTGTTCCCGTTCTCCTCCGCGAAGTTCACCATGAAGTTGCCGCTGTTCGAGAGGTTCGGCCCGGCGTGGATCACGTTGCCGCGCAGCGTCGCGTCACCGCCCTGCGGCAGGTCGACGCCGTAGCTGTTGACCCCCTGGAGCGCGGCGATGGTGTTGCACTCGATGATGTTCTTGAGCGCGCGCGACTTCACCAGGTGCCCGTCGGAGTGGTTCGAGCGCACCACCGAGTTGCGCAGCACGAAGAGGTCGACGGCAGTGCCCAGATACAGGCCGTGCGCGTAGCCGTCGCGCCCGAGCTGCTCGAAGAGCGAGCCTTCGACCACCACCACGTTGGGCGCGGTAGAGATGTTGTTGCCCAGCAGCCCGTCGTCGGCGTCGTGGAGCCAGCAGTTGCGCACCTTGAGGTTGCGCGCGCCGGCTGCCGAGTCGAAGCGGATGCACGCCCAGTTCTTGTCGTTGGTGGTGGGGTCGACCGCGTCGAACAGCTCGAGGTTCTCGAAGAGCACGTGGGCGCTCCCCACCACGAAGATGCCCTTGCGGCCGCAGACCTTCGAGTGAATCTTCGGCCGCGCGCCGGCGGTGTTCGAGATGCCACGGATGATGAGGTTGTCTTTGGTGACGTACGCGCAGTCGACGTAGTCGCCGTAGTCGATCTCGATGGTGTCGCCGGCGATGGCCGCCGCGAGCGCGAGGCTCGGCAGGGCGTACGCGCAGCCGCTGGGGCAGAC
>JBBRUE010000376.1:0-6807 GCA_038248085.1 Myxococcales bacterium
TCACGGAAATCACGCGCATCGCGAACGCCGCTGAATACAACGGCCAGGCGCTGCTCAACTCGGCGGCCACCACCCTGACCTTCCAGGTCGGCATCCGCAACGTGGCGGCCAACGACCAGATCGGCATCTCGACGGTCGACGCGACGGCGACCACCCTCGGCGTCGGCGCCCTCGACTTCTCGACCCAGGCCGCGTCGCAGACCGCCCTGGCCACCATCGACACCGCGCTCAACACGGTCTCGAGCGCCCGCGCCACCTTCGGCGCCGCCGGCAACCGGCTCTCGTCGGTCATCCAGACCATCCAGACCTCGGCCGAGTCGCTCTCCGCCGCGAACAGCCGCATCCGCGACGTCGACGTGGCCGAGGAGACCTCGAAGATGGCCCGCACCCAGGTGATGATGCAGGCCGGCATCTCGGTCCTGGCCCAGGCCAACCAGGCGCCCCAGGTGGCCCTCAAGCTCCTCGGCTGATTCCGCCTCCTCGAGTCGTTCAGTGACGCGGGCGGGTTCGAGTCTCCTCGGACCCGCCCGTCGTCGTCTTCCTGACGCCCCCCGGCGGACTGCGGGTTGCAGGACTGCGTGCCGAAGGAGAAGACACCATGGCCACGATCAACAGCAGCACCAGCACCGGCAGCGCCTTCAGCGTTGGAGGGCTCGCCTCGGGCCTGGACACCAACTCGATCATCGACCAGCTCGTGAAGATCGAGAGCCGCTCGGTCACCGGCGCCCAGAGCCGCCAGGCGGCCTACCAGTCGCAGATCAGCAAGCTGGGCGACCTGACGTCGAAGATGCAGGCCCTCAAGACCGCGGTCTCCGACCTGAAGAGCGCGGGCACCCTCGGGCTGAGCCAGGTGGGCACCACCACCGGGTTCTCCATGACCGCGACGTCATCGGCGACCGCAGGGCGCTATTCGATCACCGTCGACGCGCTGGCGACGGCGGCCAAGGCCCGGTCCGCGCAGTTCACCTCGGGCGCCGACCCCGTCACCGGGGGCACCCTCGACCTCGGGGTGAACGGCACCACCACCTCGATCACCATCACCGACGGCATGACGCTCACCCAGGTGGCCAAGGCGATCAACGACGCGGGCGCGGGCGTGAGCGCCACCGTCCTCTCGTCGAATGGCCAGGCCTTCCTCTCGATCTCCAACATCAACACCGGGTTCACCCCGGGGCAGGCGGCGGGCTCCGCGCTCACCCTCACCCAGACCACCACCGGCAGCACCGGTCAGGCGCTGGGGCTCGCCATCACCCAGCCGGCGACCAACGCGCAGGTCACCATCGACGGGCTCCAGTTCGAGCGCTCGTCGAACACCATCACCGATGCGCTGCCCGGGGTGACCTTCAACCTCCAGGCGAAGACCACCGTCGCCGAAGACCTGGTCCTCAACACCGACACCGCGGCCACCGCCGCCAACCTCAAGAAGTTCACCGACGCCTACAACGCGGTGATGACGGTGCTGCAGAACAACCTGAGCATCGCCGGCCAGACCGATCGCACCAAGACGCTCGGCGGCGACTCTGCGATGCGCCAGCTGCAGGCCTCGATGATGGGCATCGTCTCGGGCATCTCGAACCCGACCTCGACGGTGCGCGCCCTCGCCGACCTGGGCATCAAGACGCAGCAGGACGGCACGCTCGCGCTCGACCAGGTGCGCCTGGCGAAGGCGATCGCCATCGACCCGGCGGCGGTCAACGGGCTGTTCCAGCAGGCGACGGTCGGGGTGTCCGACAAGCTCACCACCCTCGTCGACGGCTATACGAACTCAAGCGACGGCATCCTCGTGTCGAAGAGCAAGAGCTACACGAACTCCATCAAGCAGCTCGATGGAAACATCGCCTCGCTTCAACTCCGCCTCGATGCGTACCGCGCCAAGCTCGTTTCGCAGTTCACCGCGATGGAAAAGGTCGTCAGCAGCTTCAAGACGATCGGCGACTACATGACGAGCCAGGAGAAGAAGAACTCCAGCAACGGGTGACCGACATGAACGCGACTCGAGCCTACGCACGCGCCAGCCAGGAGACCGCTTCGAAGGAGCGCTTGATGGTGATGCTCTTCGAAGCCGCGCTCCGGCACATGCGCCACGCGGCCTCGCTGCTCGAGCAGCAGAAGGTGGTCGAGGCCCTGCCGCTGCTCACCAAGGCCAGCGACATCGTGGTCGAGCTGGCCGAGACCCTCGACACCCGCCACGCCCCGGAGCTCACCCAGACGCTCGGCGACCTCTACCTCTTCGTGGCGCAGCGCCTGGCCCGCGCCTCCTCGTTCCGCGACCTCGCCGCGGTGCGTGAAGCCGAGCGCGCCTTCGCCCCGGTGGTCGAGGCCTTCCAGCACGCCGTCGCCGAGCTGGGCAACCCGGTGACGCCGTGAGCCACGCCCGCCACGATCACCTGCTCGACGCACTCCACGCGCTCGAGCGCACCCTCGCCCTCGGCGACGCATTGGCGGCCGAGCGCGAGATGTCGAAGGCCCTCGAACACTTCGCGGCCACGCCCGGCGCCGGCGCCGATGAACGCCTCATGCCCGTCTACGAACGCTGTCAGGCCCTCGCGATCGAGCTCAAGCAGACGCTCGCCCAGGCCCTGAGAGGGACCGCGGTCTCGAACCGCGCGACCCACGCGTACGAGCGGGAGGCCGGAGGCGCGCCGTGAGCCCCCGGCTGTCGGTGGTGATGATCGTCCGCGACGAGGCCGAGATGGTGCCCGGCTTTCTCGAGGCGGGGCGCGGCCTGTGGGACGAACTGGTGGTGATCGACACCGGGTCGACCGACGCGACCGCCACGCTCTTCCGCGCGGCCGGGGCGAAGGTCTTCCCCTTCACCTGGGTCGACGACTTCGCCGCAGCGCGCAACGAGAGCCTCGCCCACGCCACTGGCGACTACGTGCTGGTGCTCGACGCCGACGAGCGGGTCTCGCCCGAGTTCATCGCCGAGTGCCGCGCCCAGCTCGCGCGCCCTGAGGTGGGGGCCCTGCTGGTGCGCATGTCGAACCAGCTGCCCTACGGCCACCGCCGCGAGTCGTGGATTCTCCGCGGCTGGCGCCACGATCCGTCGGTGCGCTTCCGCCACGCGATCCACGAAGACGCCAGCGACTCCGTGGCGCGCATGCTCGCGGCCCGCGGCCTGACCCTGGCCCGCCTCGAGTCACCCGTCGAACACCTCGGCTACGTGCGCAGCCGGGCCGCCGCCAAGGACAAGAAGGAGCGCGACTCGGCGCTGCTGCGGACCTGCCTGCGGGCGGACCCGGCCGACTTCTACAGCCGGCTCAAGCTGCTGGAGCTCGCGCGCTACTGGCAGGACGACGCCTTGTGGCGCGCCGAGGCCCAGTTGGCGACCGACGCCCTCGAGCTCGCAGGCCGGGGCCGGGTCGAGCGCCAGCCGTGGGCCGGGGAACTCATCGCGCTGATCGCCGAAGGCCTGTTCGCCCCCACCTCCCCGGCCGCGCTCGTCTTCCTCGATGGCTGGGCCCCGCGGCTCCCTGGCTCGGCGGCCTTCTTCCACCGCCGCGGCGTCTTCCGCGAGCACCAGGGCCACCTCGACGCGGCCCGCGCGGACTTCGAGGCCTGCCTGGTCACCGGCGAGCAGACCGGCGATCTCCAGCTGCTCTCGGTGCGCCCACTGCTGGGCCTGGCCCGGTTGGCCCTCGAGCGGTCCGACGGTGAGACCGCGCTGGTGCGGGCCCGCGAGGCGCTCGAGGCCGGGCCGCGCGACCCCGAGGCGTTGATGGCGGTGGCGAGCCTGACGCGGCACCTCCACGGCACGGCGGCCCTCGAGACCTGGGCCGACGCGCAGCAGGCCCTCGCGCCCTCATGCCCGGAGCGCGACTGGGCGATCGGAGAGGCCCTCTACGGCGCCGGTGACTTCAAGCCGTCGGTGGGTTGGTTCCGCAGCGCGTCGGGGGTGCCTCCGAGTGGCCCCGCGGCGTTGCGACTGGCCCAGGCGCTCCTCGCCACCGGCCAGTTCGGCGCGTCCGAGCAGCTCGCCCGGCACCTGGTCGAGACCGCGCCCGAGGCGGGGCTCGGCGTGCTGCTCTTCGATCTCGCCGGCGGCCGCGACACCAGCCTCGAGCTCGAGCTCACGCCCGAGAGCGCGAACGCGGCGATGAAGCAGTGGGTCGACGCGCTGATCGCCTCGCGGCAGCGATCCTTCGTCCGCAAGGTGCGCGCGCGGGTCGGCGTGGTGGCCGACCTCTTCCCGTGGCTGACCGGCTACCTGCTCAAGCAGACCGGTTAGCCGTCAGCGCTTCCGGTTCTTCTTCTTGTTGTCCTTCTCGCGCTTGCGCTTTTCCTTGAGGGCCTTGCGCTCGGCGTCGTTCATGCCGGTCTTCGCCGGGCCCATCGAGTAGCCCTGCATGCGCGCCTGGGCGAGCTGGGCCTTGCTCATCGGCGGCGTGTAGCCGGGGGGCAACCCGGGGGGCATCTGCATCTGCATACCACCCGGCCCGCCCATGCCCATGGCCTGCGCCATCATCGGGTCTTTCCCGAAGAGCGCGCCGAGGTCCATGTTCTTCATCTGGTTCATCTGCCCGAGCTGCTTGAAGAAGGGCAGCTTGCCCAGCAGGCCGGGATCCTGGCCGATGGCGCCCATCATCTGCTGCATGCCGGCGAACTTCTGCATCAGCTCGCCCACCTCAGCGGGCGACCGGCCCGACCCCCTGGCGATGCGCGCGGCGCGGCCCTTCTCGATGCGGTGGGGCTCGGCGCGCTCCTGCTCGGTCATCGAGTTGTAGATGGAGTCGATCTTGTCGAGCTCCTTCTCGTTGGGGTTGAGCTGCTCGCTCATCTCCCCCAGGAAGGGCATCTTCTCCATCAGGTCCTTCAGCGGCCCCATCTTCCGGACCGTGCGGATCTGCTCCATGAAGTCCTTCATGTTGAAGCGGCCCGAGAGCAGCTTCTTCGCGTCTTCTTCGGCCTTGTCCTGGTCGACGACCTGCTCGAAGTCCTTCATCAGGCCGACGACGTCGCCGAACCCGAGAATGCGTGACGCGAGGCCCGCGGGGCGGAACTCCTCGAGCTTGTCGAGGCCTTCGCCCATGCCGAGGAACTTGATCGGCTTGCCGGTGACTTCCTTGATCGACAGCGCCGCGCCACCGCGGGCGTCACCGTCGAGCTTGGTGAGGATGAAGCCGTCGATCTCGAGGCGCCGGTTGAACTCGGCGGCGGTCTTCACCGAGTCCTGGCCGATCATCGCGTCGGTCACGAGGAGGATGTTCTCGGGCTTGACGAGGTTCTTGATCGCCTCGAGCTCGGCCATCAACGTCTCGTCGATCGCCAGGCGGCCGGCGGTGTCGATGATCACCGTGTCGATCTTCTCGGCCCGGGCCTTCTCGTACGCACGCCGGGCAAGCTCGGGGGGCGCGACGCCGGGTTCAGCGAAGACGGGGACCCCGATCTTCTCACCGAGCACCTTGAGCTGATCGACGGCGGCGGGCCGGTAGATGTCGGCGGCCACCAGGAGCACCGAGCGCCCCTCCTTCTTGAGCATCGCGGCGAGCTTGCCGGTGGTGGTCGTCTTGCCCGAGCCCTGGAGGCCCACCATCATCAGGCCGCTGACCTGCCCCTTCGGCTTGAGGTGGAGCGACGTGTCGACCGGCCCCATCAGGGCCTCGAGCTCGTCGTGGCAGATCTTCACGAAGTGATCGCCCGGCGAGACCTTCACCTTGCGACCTGCCTGGTTGGTGACCGAGGTCTTCACCTCGGCGCCAGTGGCCTGCTCACGCACCCGGGCGACGAACTTCTTCACCACGTCGAAGGCCACGTCGGCCTCGAGCAGCGAGACGCGAATGTCGCGCAACGACTCGTCGATCAGCTCGGGGGTGAGTTCAGCCTTGCCCAGCAGGCGGTTCTTCGCGGCGCGAAAGCCCTTGGAAACGGTTTCCAGCATGCGGCGCTCCTACACCAGAGGGACCCTGCTAAACAGTCTTCAACTCACGCGCGCGAGTGGCGAAATTGGCAGACGCAGCGGACTTAAAATCCGCAGGCCCTTTGCTGGGCCGTAGGGGTTCGATTCCCCTCTCGCGCACCACCCGATGACCGGAGCCGTCATGCACCCTCGTACCCTGCTCTTCCTCGTCGCCGGCTTCGCCGGGGGCCTCACGCTCGCCGCGTGCAGCCCGGCCGCCAGCTGTACTTCGGCCAACTGTGGGGGGTGCTGCGACGCCATGGGCAAGTGCCAGACCGGATCCATGGCCGACGCATGCGGGCTGAGCGGTGCGAGCTGCGGCCGCTGCGGCACGGGCACGGTCTGCCAATCGGGCGAATGCCGCGCGAGCGCCAATGGAGGGGGCGGAGGCTCCACCGGCGGTGGGGGCGGTACGGCGACCGGCGGTGGCACCGCCACGGGCGGCGGGACGGACACCGGCGGCGGAACCGGAGGCGCCACGGGCTGCCGGCAGATCGCGAGCGCGCTGACGACCGCCAACAACGCCATCGGGGCCGAGTACCGCACCTTCAGCAACTCGCCGGGGCACTACAACTACGCCCAGTGGGGTTACGCCGCATCGACGACCCGGGTGGACAGCTTTCGCCTCGAGGTCGTCTACGCCAACGACGTCGGCCCGGTGCCGCCGGTCACCCAGCCCTTCACCAACGTCGGCTACTTCCACTGCACCATCTGCGGCCTGTATTACGAGGACTGCGACCCCAATACGGGCGCGTGCACCCACACCTACCTCGCCCAGGCCGGCAGCGTGACCATCAACCGCGCCGACCGGGCGCTGGCGGGGCGCCTCACCGGCTCGGCGTCGAACCTGCGCCTCAACGAGTGGGACCTCGACACCGACATGCCGATCAGCGGCGGCGGCTGCGTGCAGA
>JBBRUE010000377.1:0-6789 GCA_038248085.1 Myxococcales bacterium
GAGGCGGCCCCTCACCCCGGCCCTCTCCCCGCTTTCGCAGGGCGAGGGAGACGACGTCATTCCTCGACGTTGCGCAGGAAGTCCGCGACCTCACCGAAGCGCACGTTCAAGTACCCACGCACCGGGCCGCCGACGCCCCGCGCATCGAGCGCGCGGGCCATCGAGCGCAGCCACGCGTCCCGCAGCGCCGCACCCACTGGCACCTTCGCGTGCCGCGCCCGCAGCCGCGGATGCCCGTGCAACGCGACGTAGTCCTGCGGCCCACCCAACCAGCCCACGAGGAACAACCCGAACCGCTCCCGCGAGCGCCGGCTCACCTTCCCCGGCGGCTCCTGGTGGTGCACCGCGGTCAGCTCCGGTTCGTGCAGCTCCATGTCGTCGTAGAAGGCTTCGGCGAGCGCCTTCACCGCGTCACTGCCACCGAGCCGGTGCCACGGGGTGTCTTCGGGCGTCGGCGTGAACGCGTTCGCCCCGTCGGTGCGCAGCGTCGTCACGGCTCACTTCCCGTCGAGCCACGCCTGGAAGGCGTCGAACGAGTACGGCCGGCCGAGGAAGTCCTGCACCAGCAGCCCCGCCTCCTTGCTCCCGCCGGGCTCGAGCACCTTCTTGCGGTACTGGGTCGCCAGCTCGCCGTTGAGCATGCCCTTCGCGCGGAACTGGGTGAGCAGGTCCTTCGCGATGACCGTGCTCCACTGGTACGTGTAATAGATCGCCGAGTACCCATCGAGGTGGCCGAAGCCGAGCTCAAAGTGCGTGCCTGGCGCCCACTCGCGGCGGAAGGGAAGGAACTTCTCCTGCACTTCCTTGAGCACCTCGGTCGAGTCGAAGCCCGGCGCGCGGTTGTGGAACGAGAGGCTCACCGCCGAGAGGAAGAACTGGCGGCGCGTGTCGGCGCCCACCCCGAACTCCTTGGCGCGCTTGAGCTGCCCGACCAGCACGTCGGGGATCGGCTCGCCCGTCTGGTAGTGCTTGGCGAAGGTCTTGAGCGCCGACGCGTCCATCGGCCACTCCTGCAGCAGCATCGAGGGCACCTCCACGAAGTCCCACTCGGTGCGCACGCCCGACAGCGCGGCCCACGGCTGCCGGCCCGCGAAGATCTCGTGCAGCAGGTGCCCGAACTCGTGGAAGAAGGTCTCCACGTCGCTGTGCTGCAGCAGCTCCCCTTCCTTCGGGAAGTTGCACACCAGCACCGCCTCAGGGAGCTCCTTGCCCAGCCGGCCCACCGTCAGCCCGAACTGCGCCGCGTGTTTGTACTTCCCCTCGCGCGGGTGCATGTCGAGGTGGATGCGCCCCAGCAGCGTGTCGCCCTCGAAGACGTCGAACGTCTCGACGTCGGGGTGCCACACCGGCGCGTCGGTCACCTTCACGTAGCGCACGCCGAACAGCGTGGCGGTGATGCCCATCACCCCGGCCTTCACGTTGCCGTACTCGAAGTACGAGCGCAGCGCCTGCGAGTCGAGGCCGTACGACTCGTTCTTCACCCGGTCTTCGAAGTACTGGTGCTCCCACGGCTCGACGCTGGTCGCCCCCGGGAAGTCCTTCTGCTTGCGCACCAGCAGCATCGCCATGTCGGCCTTGGCGCGCTTCTCGGTGGCGAGGCGGCCCTTCTCGATGAAGTCGGAGGCGGCCTCCGCGGTCTTCACCATCTTCGTCTCGGTGATGTACGCGGCCCAGGTCGGGTAGCCGAGCAGGTTGGCCAGCTCGTGGCGCTTGGTGAGCATCGCGTTGAGCACTTCGACGTTCTGGGGAAACGCGCGCTCGCGGTAGGCGCGCCACATCGCCTCGCGCACCTTGCCGCTCTTCGCGTAGATCATCACCGGCAGGTAGTCGGGGGTGTTGGTGGTGACGGTGATCTTCCCGTCCTTCGCCGGGTGCGCCGCGAGCCAGTCGGCCGGGAGGCCGTCGAGCTCCTTGGGCTCCACCGCCACCGAGCGCACGTCGTCGCGGATGTTGCGGCCGAAGGCCTGGCCGATCTTCACCAGCTCCTCGTTGAGCGCCCGCACCTTCGTGCGCGTCGCCTCGTCGCGATCGACGCCGCTGCGGCGGAACTCGCGCAGGGTCTTGAAGATCCAGAACGCACTGACCGGGTCGAGCGACTTCGCGTCGACCTTCGCCAGCGCGTCGTACAGACCGCGATCGAGCGAGAGCTCGACGTTGTACGCCTCGAGCTGCTGCTCGCAGGTCTCGCACGCCGCGCGGAACTTCTCGTCGGGGTGCACTTCCTTGGCGAGACCGGAGCGCGCCCCCATGTTGCTCATCACGTCGGTGACCTCGTCGTACAGCGCGAGCACCTTCGCGTCGCTGCCCGGCGGGAGCGCCTTGAGCTCGGCGACGGCGGCCTTGGCGCGGGCCAGGGTCTCGTCACACGTCGAGGTGAACGTCGTCACCGGGCTCGACAGCAGCGTCGAGGCCTTCGGAGTCGAGGTGAGCTTCATGGCGGTTCCCTTCGTGCTCGCGGCGGTGGTGGCACAGCCGGCGAGCAGCAGGCACATCGTGAGGATCAAGTGTCGCATCGGCGCTCGATCTACGGGTGCTCGGGGGACAACTCCAGCGCGCACTTGAGGCCCGGTCGCGGCCTCTGGAGCTCAGACCAACCCGAAGCGTTCCCGGGCGAGCGCGGTGAGGCGGTCGACCCGCCCCGGCTTCAAGTCATCTGCGCAGATGTAGACCACCGGCGTGCCGGCGCGCGGCACCGCATCGCCCACGGCATGGAGCGACAACCCCAGCCCTTCCAGGTCGCCTTCCAGGGTCGCGCGGGCCGACGCGAAGCGCGAGAGCCCCGTCACGAGCAGCGGCACCCCGGGCAACGTGCGGCGCACTTCGACCACGGCCTCGCGAACGGTCGACTTCACCTCGGAGGAGATGGCGGTCGACACGACGGCGCAGGCCACCATCGCCGGTTCGTGGCCAGCCAGCTCAGCGAGGGCACGAAAACGAACCGGCTCGAGCGGCAGTGACTTCAGCCACGCGCGCATCGAGTCGACGATGAAGTCATGGGGGCGAACGAGCAGGGCCTTCTTCACCTCGGAGGAGCTAACAGCCTCTCTGCCGCCGCGCAGGTCCGCGTGTCGGCGGTCACTCGTGCTTGTGCTCGATGATGTTGACGATCGCCTGGAGGAACTCGCGCTTCGTGGGCACGATCGGCGCGGGCTTCACCACCGGCTTCACCGCGGCGGTCAACGGCTGGCCGGCTTTCAGCGGGAAGTCGTCGTACTTCCCCGAGCCGTCGGCATCGATGAGGATCGCGTTGCTGTACGCCACCGGCCGCGAGCCGTGGAGCGGCCGCATCGATCGCCCGTTGAGGCCCCTCGCCATGCCCACGAACCAGGTGTCGGCCGTGGGGGTGACGATGAACTTCTCGGTGAGGTGCGAGCGGCGCAGCGAGGTGCCCGGCACGGCCTCCACCGGCGTCGTCAGCAGATCGACATCGTGCTTCTGGAGGATGCGCCCTTCCGGCCACTCGCCGTTGGGCACTCCGTTGAGCGCCTCGCGCCCGGGCGCGTGCGAGTAGATCTCCACCCGATCGACCTGCATCCACTCCTCGCCCTGCACGTCGACGGTGAGCTCCACCCGATCGCCCGCGGTGATGCTCAGGGTCTGGCCCATCTCCACCTTCGGCCCCACCGGCAGCCCCGCGCCGTCGAGCTTCTGCGCCGTGAACTGCAGCAGCGGCCCGTTGCTCACGAAGGCCCGCTGCGTGCGGATCGCCTCGGCGAACACCGCCGGCTGGAACTGCGATGGTGAATCGACGCCCACCTTCGCCCAGGTGCGCGCGTAGCCGCCCGAGTCGTTGGTCGCGTGGTGGGTGTCGGACACGCCGGTGGCGGTGCGCACCGTGCCGCGCGAGAGGAAGGTCATCCAGTCGTTGAGCACCGCGAAGCTCGGGTTGGGCCCGTTGGCCGACTCGACCGCGTCGAAGCCATCACCGAACAGCCTGGTGTCGTCGGCCGTCGCGTCGGGCGCCGGCGCCATGTTGTAGTTCTCGGGCACGCCGTGGGTGCGCAGGGTGGCGGTGTCGACCTTGAGCATCGTCAGCACGCCCATGCCGCCGCGCGGGTGGTTGAGCTGCACCACCGAGCCGGGCTGCGCCTCCTTCAACCCCGCGAAGAGCTGCGGCATGCGCAGGGTCGGCCCGTCTTCGCCGCCGGCGTGATCGAACGCCCCGCCGTTGGGGATCGCCGGGTTCCGCTGCACGGGGAAGGTGTTGAAGTGGCCGTGGGTGAAGCTGGTCACCTCTTCACCGATCATCGTCGCCAGGTGCGCCTCGCCGCCGAGCTGTCGCACGATGGGGGCGTAGTCGGTGAACCACTCGTGGTCCGTCGAGACCAGCACGTCGACGCCCTCCGCGAGGAAGTTGGCCGCCCGCTGCGCGTTGCCCACCGCGCTGTCGGAGCTGTTGACCGCGTGCACGTGGAGATCGGCCGACATCCACCCGGTGGTGTCGACGATGCGGCCCAGCGTCGCGCTCACGGTGCCGTCGGCGGTGCGGAGATCGACGCGCGCGCCCGAGGTGGGCCAGCTGTCGGGCCAGGTCGAGTATTCCGGCCCGCGCGAGACGACGACGTCGTATTCCCCCGGCGGCAGGGTGACCGTCAGCTGCCCGCTCGGCGGCACGTACCCGACCAGCGCCGCGCCCTGTGACGCCCCTTCGAGCAGGTAGTGCTGGAGGTAGGTGTCGGCGTTGAAGCGGCAGGCCCCGGCAGCGCAGAACACCACCACCTTCGCGGGGATCGCCGCGTTCGTCCCGTCCTTCACGTTGACCGTGAGCGTGTGGCCGCCGAGGAGCTGCACCGCCGCCTGGGTCTGCTGGCCCGCGGTGATGGTGAGCGCGACCTCCGGCCCGACGAGCCGACCGTCGAGCGCGCCGCTGACCCGGTAGCTGCCCGGGGCCAGCGTGGTGGTGGCGAGACCCGCGCGGTCGGCCACCATGAGCCCGACCATCTTTCCATCGGGGCCGAGAATGGTGACCCGCGCGTCCGTCGCCGGTGCGCCGCCAGGCAGCGTCGCGCTGACCTCGAGGGAGCCGGTCGCCACGCCGTCGGTCTTCAGCAGCTCGCCGTTGATGCCCGCGAGATCCTTCGAGACGATGAAGTCACGCAGGTAGCCGCGCCACTGGCCGGCCCGCACGTTGAAGGTGCCGGGGCGCGTGCGCAGGTCGGGGTTGGTCCACGTCAGCACGCCCGAGAGCGACTCGCCCTCGATGAACATGCCGACCACGCCGCCGTAGCCCAGGAGCGCGTTCGCCTCGACCGGCTTGCTCAGATCGCCCAGCGAACTGCTGCGCAGGCCGTAGGCCACCCCGTCGCCCTGCGTGCCGAACCACTTCGAGGGCGAGAAGGTGCACTCGTTGTTCGGGTCGAGCTTCGAGGTGCCCAGGCCCGTCGAGCACGGGCCGGGGTTGAAGATCTCGAAGGCACCGACATCGAACAGCTCCAGCAGCGGAGCGAGCACCGGGGTCTCGCCGTCGTTGCAGAACGCGGTGAACATGCGCACGCGCGATTCACCGGGCGAGAGCACGTAGTAGGTCGTGGTGCGCAGCGGGAGCGGCTTGTTGGGGTCGACCACGAAGGCGACGTTCAGCCCGCCGACGTTCTGCACCACCGAGGTCAGGTTGATCAGGTCGTGCTGCACGTCCTTGCCGGTCGCCGCGACGATCGCCGGGCCGCCGGTAGACCCGTCGGAGAGCACCTCCACGTCCTTCACGCTCGAGAGCCGGCCCAGCGCGTAGAAGAGCGCCATGCGGCCGAACGCGTCGTGCCCCGGTTCCCCGCTGGCGCGCTGGAGATCGGCGTCGATGATGCCGCCGCCCGAGAGCAGCGGCCCCACCGTGCGCCCCGGCTGCTCGATGACGACGCGGATCTGGTCGTTCTGCAGCAGCACGTCGCCCACGCGGCCCGTCGCGCCTTCACCGCCGATGAGCTGCGCATCTGAGTCGATGACCTTCGCCGACGCGCCGGTGGAGCCCTGGGTGAAGTAGCCGGTCGCCGCCAGGTCGACCACGCAGCGGTTGACCCCCGCATCGGGAACGCCGCCGCCACCACCGGGCTTCGGACAGCCGAAGAGGGACAACACCAGCGCGAAGGGCAGGCCGTTACGGAGTCGTTGCATGGGCGTGACGGAACAGACACCAGCCGCCCGCGCCCACGCAAGGGAAGGGGCCGCTTACTGCGCTTCGTCGGCGCAGAGATCGGCCTGCAGCTCGGTCAGCGCCTTGCGCTCGCGCATCGGCTTGCAGACGTTGCGCAGCCGATACGCCGACGCGCCCACCATCGCCGCCTTGAGCTTCGGCTGCATCACCGACCAGCAGCGCTCGAAGGCCACCACCCGCGCCGCGGCCGCGCTCGCGTCGTCGAACGGGGTCTCGAGGGAGGCGACCGTCACCTCCTGCACGTCGGCCTCGCGGCACGCCGGCGCGTCTTGGACCGCGATGGCCTTGCCGAAGAGGGGCATCACCCGCGCGGCGAAGAAGCCGTTCTTCTTGAGCAACCGGCCCAACGCCAGGCTCCCGGGGGCGCCCAGGGTCGGCTCGAAGCCCACCAGCACCTTCCAGCACTTCGCGTCCTCCGGCTCCTTCACGCAGCGCTGGGCGCCGGCCACCACCGCCTCGTCGCGCGCGGTGACGAAGCGCGGCTGATCGGCGAGGAAACGGAACCGCTCGCCCAGGGCCTCGGCCTTCAGCGCCTCGGCGAACGGGTCCTTGCCGGGCCGGGGGGCGATCGACGCCGCCGCGGCCTGCGTCACCACCGCGCGCCAGGGTTCACCCCGGGCGGCGGCGGGCACATCTTCGGC
>JBBRUE010000378.1:0-6736 GCA_038248085.1 Myxococcales bacterium
ACTTCGACTCGCGCAGGCGCAGCACCTTGGTCTGCTTCTCGGGCAACGCGAGCTTGGGCACCCCGTGGAGCGCGGGCAGCTTGGTGTACATGCGCCGGGTCTGCCGCCACGTGCCGTCGATCACCACCAACCGCTTCACGTCGACGAACGGGGCCGAAGCGTCGGTGGGGAACAGCAGGTGCGAACCCCCGGCGACCTCGGAGGGCAGCGCGCTCAACGCCGGCTCCGCATCTTCACCAAAGTCGAGGATCCGCAGGTTCGGCATGGCGAGGGCAGCGATGCGCGCGGTGCCGGTCGACTTCCAGCTCTCACGCTCGTGGCGCACCACCAGCACCTCGGTGCGCGTCGGCACGGTCGGCACCTCCGCGCAGATGCAGTGAGCCTGGAGAATCCAGCAGCGCTGACATCGGCCCGGCTGACCGGCGGAGGTGAAGGAGCGCATGGGCGCGGGCCTCATACATCCAAAGGCGAAGGATCCGCTAAGGTCCACCGCGCATGTCCCGCGGAGACTTCGACTTCGAATCACGGCTGGTGCCTCTGCTCCTGGCCTACGCCCACGTGAAGGGCACCGCGGTCCCCCCGCTGCTGGAGAAGTACCACCTGCCCCCTGACGTGCTGGCCCAGCAGCCCGGCAAGCTGCAGCTCACCACGCCGGTGTCGGTGCTCCCGGCCCTGGCCGACGACCTCGCGGCCTCGCTGTCGGACCCGCACCTCGGGCTCTCGCTGGCCGACTGGATGCCCCGCGGCGCCTACGGGGTCGGCGAGTTCCTCACGCGCGCCGGCCCGACGATGCGGCACTCGTTCGAGAACTTCACGCGCTTCAACGCCATCTTCGCCCCAGCCCAGACCTTCCGCTTCGAAGAGACGCCGACCGAGGCCCGCTTCCACCACTTCGCCTCGCAGCGCCCGGGTGCCCTGGGCCGGCACCTCCACGAGTACTCGAGCGCGATCATCGTGAAGACCTACGTCGCGCTGAGCGACGGCCTCAAGCCGACCCGGGCCTGGTTCGCCCACTCGCGCCCCGCGGCGATGGACCTCGATCGACTCTCGGCGGCGCTGCACACCAGCGAGTTCTCGTTCGACGAGGCCAGCAGCGGGTTCGCGTTTTCGCTCGACGTGCTCGAACGCCCGGTGGTCGGGGGCGACGCCGCGCTCTACGCCTTCCTCGAGGAGCACGCGGTCGCCGCGCTCAACTCGCGGCCGCGCAGCGACGACCTCATCGACAAGCTGCGCCACCACGTGCGCGAGGCGCTCAAGCAGGGCGAGCCCAACGTCGAGCGGCTGGCGACGCGCCTCAACATGAGCGGCCGCACCCTCCAGCGCCGCCTCGCCGACCTGAAGACCTCGTTCCAGGAAGTGCTCGACCTCGTGCGCTTCGACCTCGCCCGCGCGTACTTGAAGGACGTGCGGCTCGACGTGAGCCAGATCGCCTACCTCCTCGGGTATTCGGAGCTGCGGGCGTTCGATCGCGCGTTCCGCCGGTGGGCCGACAAGTCGCCGACCGAGTGGCGCGCGCAGGCATGATCGACCTCCGCAGCGACACCGTCACCCGGCCGACGGCGGGCATGCGCGCGGCCATGGCCAACGCCGAGGTCGGCGACGACCTGTACGGCGACGACCCGACCGTCAACCGGCTCCAGGAGCTGCTCGCGGAGAAGCTGGGCTTCGAGGCCGGGCTCTTCGTGCCGTCGGGCACCCAGAGCAACCTGCTGGCGTTGATGACGCACTGCGGGCGCGGCGACGAGTACCTCGTCGGGCAGCTCGCGCACACCTACGCGCAGGAAGGCGGCGGCGCGGCGGTGTTGGGGAGCATTCAACCCCAGCCGCTGGAACACGAAGCCGACGGGACGATCTCGCTCGAGCGCATCGAGGCGGCGATCAAGCCCTTCGACGATCACTTCGCCCGCACGCGGTTGCTGGCGATCGAGAACACCTTGATGGGGCGGGTGATGCCGCAGCGCTGGGTCGATGCCGCCACCGCGCTCGCGAAGGGGCACGGGCTCGCGAGGCACCTCGACGGGGCGCGGCTCTTCAACGCAGCGGTGAAGTCGGGCCGCGCGGTGAAGGATCTGGCCGCCGGGTTCGACTCGGTCTCGGTGTGCCTGTCGAAGGGGCTCGGCGCGCCGGTCGGCTCGGTGCTCGTGGGTCGACGCGAGTTCATCCGCGAAGCCCGGAGGTGGAGGAAGACCGTCGGTGGCGGCATGCGGCAGGCGGGGATTCTCGCGGCGGCCGGGTTGTATGCGCTCGAGCACCACGTCGAGCGGCTGGCGGAAGATCATGTTCACGCGCTGAAGCTCGCCGAGGGGCTGCGAGGTGTTCCCGGGCTCACCGTCGAGGCGCCGGAGACGAACATGGTGTGGGTCGACGTAGAGAAGAAGCTCGCGCCGAGGTTGGTACCCGCGCTCGCCGAGAAGGGGGTGCTCGCCGAGGGAACCAGGCGCGTGCGGTTCGTCACCCACCTCGATGTGTCGGCGCGTGACATCGCGGACGCCATCGGTGCGATTCGCGCCGTTGCTGAAGGGTGATCGCCCCTCAACCCGCAGCTACTTCAGGGTGTCGACGTACTCGCGCAGCAGGTCGATCGACTTCTTCACCTCGCGCCCGCTCTCGCGCGTCGTGAACTCCTGGCGGAGCTTGGAGTCTTTCGACACCAGCGCGATCGCCGCCACCCGCGCGTCCCTCGGGGAACCGTCGAACTTGATGGCCGCCGCGTCCGCGCCAGCCAGCTTCAGCTTCGAGGCGCCGCCGGCGCCGTGGTGCGTGGCGATCAGCTCCGAGCCCTCGAACGAGTACACCGTCACCGACGTCACCGACGTGCGATCGGCGGCGGTGGTGGTCTCGAGCACCGCGGTGCCGTTGGCGACGAGCCGCAGCGCGACGTACTGCACCGGGCCGTCCTTCGCGTCGGTCTTCCACGAGCCCTCGAGCTTCTTGATGCGCTCGAAGGCGGCGTTGCCGTCGACGGTGGGCGCGGGGGCCGCCGCGGGAGGAGCGGACACCACCAACGCGACGACCAGGGCGAGCGAGTACATGAAGCCTCCGAGCAGCTGAGTGTATGGGCCCGACGCCTCCGCCCTCACCAAATTCTCGTGAAGGGGTACTGTGCGCCGGCATGCACCACGCGATCCTGCTCAGTGTGCTGTTGCTGTCTGCCGGGGCGCTCGCCGACGAGCTCACCCCGCCGCCGGTGATGCCCACCGAGGCCGCGGAGCCGGCGATCCCCGGCCAGTTCCTCGAGCTCGCCCTCAAGGTCGACGGGAAGAACCGCGTCACCGAGGGCCGGGCCCAGACCCCGGTGACGCACCAGGAGCTCTTCCGGCGCCTGGGTCGCGCCGACCTCCTCAGCCAGAGCGACGCCCTGGCGACCCGGCGACGGTGGCTCATCATCTCGTCGGTGAGCCTCGCGGTCGTCGCGGGCATCGTCGGCTCGGTGTTGATCGCGACCGCCCCGGTGCTGGCCTCGCCGGCGTGCGAGAGCGACGTCCACGTGTACAACGACCTCTGCGTGCCCCGCGCCGCAGCGCACAACACCGCGGGCACCTCGGTCATCGCCGGCGGTGTGGCGGGCGCCCTGCTGCTGGCCACGCTCGCCTACTGGAGCAACCCCGACGTGACCGACGCGGACCAGACCGCGGCCCTGGTGAGCACCTTCAACGCCCAGCTCGCGCGCAGGCTCCGCGGGACCCCGTCGGGGTTCAAGCTGTTGCCCCTGGTGACGCCAGACGGCGCCACCCTCACTGCGTCGCTCCGTTTCTGAAAAGAGAACTCCCATGTCCACGCGCACCCTCGCCCTCGCCGCCGCCCTCGCCGTCAGTGCCTGCTCGAAGCCCGAGCCCTTCGACACCGCCCGCGTCAAGGGCAGCGAGCTGTTGACCAAGAGCGACTTCGCCGGCGCCGCGGTGGAATACGAGAAGTCCCTCGAGCTCAAGCCGGACCAAGACGTGAAGGTCTGGGACCGCGCCGCCTTCGCGAACATGAAGGCCAACAAGTACGACCGCGCGGCGGAGCTGCTCGAGAAGTCGCTCGAGCGCCGCCCCGACCCCGCGGCGAAGAGCGAGACGCTGCGCAACATCGCCGGCATGTACCTGCAGTCGGCCCACGACTCCGACAACGCCGAGAAGTACTTCCTCAAGGCCGTCGCGCTCGACCCGAAAGACGAGCAGGCGCTGGGGTGGTTGGCGGAGATCTCTAGTCAGCGCGGCGGGGTCCGCGTGCAGACCGCCGAGGCCCAGCCGGAGCACCTGAAGATCGCGCTGCAGCGCTACGACGCGGTCATCGCGATCAACCCCACCAAGCCCGACGCCTTCATCAACAAGCGCATCGTGCTGGTGAAATACATCGAGTTCCTCAACAAGCAGAAGCTGTCGATCCTCGCGGACGCCGAGGCCCAGAAGAAGGACAAGGACGCCTACGCCGACATGCAGCAGCAAGCGGCCGACACCCAGGCGCGCGTCGATGAGCTCAAGGCGATGCTCGACGAGACGAGCAAGAAGCTCGGTGAGATCAACAAGGCCGCGAAGGCCGCGGTCAAGTAGTCACCGCCGCAGCCAGTCCTGAATGGGCTTGTACTCGCGGGGCCCGCGGGCCTGCGCCTCGAGCGCGCCGACGCCCATGCGGGCCGCCTCCATCGTCGTGAAGTACGACAGCCCGCGGGTCAACGCCTCGCGGCGGATGCTGTAGCTGTCGGAGATCTCCTTCTTCCCGGCGGTGGTGTTGATCACCAGGGCGATCTCCTTCTTGATCATCAGGTCGACGATGTGCGGGCTGCCCTCGCGCACCTTGTTGATCCGCAGCGCGGGGATGCCCTTGCGCTCGAGGTAGTCGAGCGTGCCGCCGGTGGCGCACAGGGTGAAGCCCAGCGCGCGCAGCCGCTTGGCGATGTCCACCAGGCCCGGCTTGTCGTCGTCCTTCACCGAGACGAACACCGAGCCGCTGCGCGGGAGCTTGCTGCCCGAGGCGAGCTGCGACTTGGCGAACGCGGCGTAGAACGAGGCGTCGAGGCCCATCACCTCACCGGTCGACTTCATCTCTGGCCCGAGGATGACGTCGGTGTTGGGGAAGCGGGCGAAGGGGAAGACGCTCTCCTTCACCGCGTAGTGGTGCATCTCGGGGTCGCTGAGCAGGCCCTGTTCCTTGAGCGACTTCCCGGCCATGCACAGCGCGGCGACCTTCGCGAGCGGCACCCCGGTGGCCTTGGCGATGAAGGGCACGGTGCGCGACGCGCGGGGGTTCACCTCGAGCACGTAGATCGCCTTGCCCTGCACGGCGAACTGCACGTTCATCAGGCCGACCACCTTGAGCTCGCGCGAGAGCGAGATGGCGATGTCCTTGAGGCGCTCGATGACGTCGGGCGCCAGCGAATGCGGGGGCATCACGCAGGCCGCGTCACCGGAGTGCACCCCGGCCTCCTCCACGTGCTCCAGCACGCCGCCCACGATGCAGGCGCCGGTCTGATCACACACCAGGTCGAGGTCTACCTCGGTGGCCGACTGGAGGAAGCGGTCGACCAGCACCGGGTGATCCGGCGAGGCGAGCACGGCCTCGCGCATGTAGCGCTCGAGATCCGCGCGGTCGTAGACCACCTCCATCGCGCGCCCGCCGAGCACGTACGAGGGGCGCACCATCACCGGGTAGCCGATGCTCTCGGCGACGCGGTAGGCCTCCTCGGGCGAGCGGGCCACGCCGTTCTCCGGCTGGCGCAGGCGCAGGCGATCGACCAGCTTCGAGAACCGCTCGCGGTCTTCAGCCTCGTCGATGGCGTCAGGGCTGGTGCCGAGAATGGGCACGCCGGCGGCCTCGAGGGGCTTGCTCAACTTCAGCGGCGTCTGCCCGCCGAACTGCACGATGACGCCCAGCGGCTTCTCGCGGTGGATGATCTCGAGCACGTCTTCCATCGTCAGCGGCTCGAAGTAGAGGCGGTCCGACGTGTCGTAGTCGGTGGAGACCGTCTCCGGGTTGCAGTTGACCATGATGGTCTCGAAGCCCGCCGCGCGGAGCGCGAAGGCCGCGTGCACGCAGCAGTAGTCGAACTCGATGCCCTGCCCGATGCGGATCGGCCCACTGCCGAGGATGACGATCTTCTTCCGGTCGGTGGGGGGCGCCTCGTCCTCTTCTTCGTAGGTCGAATAGAGGTACGGGGTGAACGCCTCGAACTCTGCGGCGCAGGTGTCGACGCGCTTGTAGACGGGGCGGATGTTGCGCTTCCACCGCTCTTCGCGCACCACCGGCTCGGTGACGCCGAGCGCCTGGGCGAGCTGGCCGTCGGAGAAGCCGCGCGACTTGAGCAGCTTGAGCTCGAAGTCGTCGATCTTCGCCAGGGAGCCCTTGGCCGCGACCTCGTTGAGCTCCTTCACCAGCATCTCGAACTGACGCAGGAACCACGGATCCATCGCGGTGAGCGCGTGGATCTCCTCCACGCTCATGCCGACCTGGAGCGCCTCGAACACCACCCACGGCCGCTCAGGCGTGGGGATGCGGAGCAGCGCTTCGCGCTCGGCCTTCGTGCGCTTGAGCGCGTCAGCCCTGGTGGGGATGGGGTGCCGTCCCTGCTCGAGCGAGCGGAACGCCTTGAGGTACGCCTCGCGGAAGGTGCGGCCGATGGCCATCACCTCGCCCACCGAGCGCATCATCGTGCCCAGCGTGCGCGGGCTCTTGGGGAACTTCTCGAAGTTGAACTTGGGGACCTTCACCACCACGTAGTCGATGGTGGGCTCGAACGACGCGGGGGTGTCGCGCG
>JBBRUE010000379.1:0-6725 GCA_038248085.1 Myxococcales bacterium
CGACGGGCGGCGGCACCGGCGGCGGCACGACGGGCGGCGGCACCGGCGGCGGCACGTCGGGCGGCGGCACCGGCGGCGGCACGACGGGCGGCGGCACCGGCGGCGGCGCGTTGGGTGGCGGCACCGGCGGTGGAACGACGGGCGGCGGCACCGGCGGCGGCGGAGGCGTGACGTGCGCCAACTGCACGACGGGCTGCTGCAACACCGCGACGGGTTCCTGCCTGACGGGAACGCTCAGCCTCGCGTGCGGCAGCAACGGAAACGCCTGCGCCGTCTGCCAGGGCGCCAACACCTGCGTCAACGGCCAGTGCGGCGTGTGCGACGCCCAGACATGTCCGAACGGATGCTGCGATTCCCAGGGGTCGTGCCAGCCGGGCACCGCCAGCTCCGGTTGCGGCCAGCCCGGCAGCGCGTGCGAGACGTGCCCGATCAACACCGCGTGCAGCACCGCGAAGGTCTGCGTCGGGAATCCTCCCTCGGGCGGGTTGCCCGCGGCGGCGTGCACCAGTGACCAGGGGTGCCTCACCAGCACCGGCACCACCACCGGCGAGGCCAACAGCTGCCTGCGCAGCACGGGGACGGACGGCGGCCCGAGCGGCTTCACCGGCGGCTACTGCAGCCCCGCGTGCACCGCCCAGGGCGACTGCCTCTCGGGCACCTGCATCACCTACGGCACCAATCGCTGCCTCGGGAACTGCACGGGCACCGGCAAGGGCACCTGTCGCACCGGGTACGTCTGCGTGCCGCTCGCCTTCAACGATGGCGGTCCGGCGCCGTGGGGCGTGTGCTTTCTCGATTGCCGCACCGCGGGCGTGATGTGCAACAGCGGCTTCACCTGCAACCAGACGACCGGCAACTGCCAGTGACGAACGACTTCAGCCCGGGCTGATCAGCGATCGACCTTCGTCTGGGGGCTCGACGGGGGCTCGGTCACCGGCTCCTTCGAGACCACCGGCTCCGCGCGGGTGGGGTCGAGGAACGGCACCGGCGAGAGGGAGCTGACCGCGCCTCCGGTGCTCGCGGTGCTCAGCCGCGGCAACTCCTGGTCCGCGTACTGGAGCAGCGTCGCCACCAGCGTCAGCACCAGCGGGCCCATGAAGATGCCCGCGAAGCCGAACACGCTGAGGCCCCCGAGCAAGCCGACGAACACCAGCAACGTCGACGCGCTCGAGCTCCCGGAGATAATCAGCGGGCGCACCACGTTGTCGCTGCCCGCGACGAGGATGATGCTCCACAGCCCGAGGAAGATCGCCCAGCCCGTATGCCCTTGCGCGACGAGGGTGATCACCGCCGGCACCCACACCAGGGCGGTGCCCACGATGGGAATCAGCGACGCCACGGCGCCGACCGCTCCGAACACGAGCGGGGAGGGGAGGCCAGCGATCGCGAACCCGATGCCCAGCAGCGAGCCCTGCACCAGCGCCGTCACCAGCGTGCCCAGCACCACCGCGCGCATCACGCCCCCGAGTGTTCCGGCGAGTTCCTGCTTCCGCGTGCGCGCCATGGGGATGAGGCGAATGCCCCGCTCGAGCATTCCCTTGCCGTCGCGCAAGAAGAAGAAGAGCAGGAACAGCGTGAAGCCGAACTGGGTGAGCACGTTGAAGGCGCCCAGCACCACCGTGCCACCCAGCGACGCCGCCTGCTGCAACGCCCCCTGCGCGGCGTCGGTCGCCGACTCGAGGATTTGTTCCTTGGAGAGCGCGGTGAACTCGCCGGCCTTCCCGAGGGCGAACTGCACCGGCTTGAGCTCGAGCACCAACTGCAGGGCGGGCAGCTTGCGGTCGTGCGCCTCTGCCTGGAAGCGCGTCAGCAGGTCGGTCGCCTGTCGCAGGAACGCGAAGATGAAGATGGTCAGCGGGCCGGCCACCACCAGCAGCGCCGCCGTCGAGAGCAACCCCGCCGCCAACCCCGGCTTCTTCGGCCACCGGGCCGTCAACCGGTTGTTCGCCGGCTGCAGCATGAACGCGAGCAGGAAGGCCCAGATCAACGGCGCCGCGAAGGGCGACAGCAGGCGAAAGAGGAGAAAGCCCAGGACCGCGGCCGTGACGAGCCCGAAGACGCGCGCGTAGTAGCGGGAGGGAGTGAGGGTGCTCATGGGGTTCCGCCTCGTAGCGATGTTGGGCCCCGCGCGCATCTGCTCAAGCGGAGCCCCCGTCAGGGCGCCGGCTCGATGCGGCAGTTGCCCTTGACCGTGCCCACGCACACCAGCGCGTAGCCGTCGGCCTTCTCTCCGTCCGACAGGCACGCATCGTCAGGCACCTGAATGGCTCCCGCGAGGACCTTCACGCGGCACACGCCGCAGGCGCCCATCTCGCAGCCGGCCGACAGGTTGAGCCCGGCCTTCCGCGCGGCCGCGAGCACGTGCTCGCCTTCCTTCACGGGGAATGGCTTCGTCTTGCCGTCCTGCACCAGCTCGACCTGGTGGCTCGCGCCGGCCGGGTCGCCGTCGTGCGACACCGAGAACTTCTCTTCCAGCACCGCCACGGCCGGGTAGCGCTCGAGCACCGTCGCGCGAGCGAGATCCATCATCGGCTCGGGGCCACACATCGCCACCACGTCGGGCGCCGGCCGGCCTTCGAAGAGCGCGCTGAAGACCTCCTTCGACGGAGGCCCCTTCACGCCCGAGGTCGCGTCGTCCAGCAGGTGCACCACTTCGAGCTTCCCGCCGCTGCGCGCGGTGAGGCCGTCGAGCTCCTCCCGGAGGATCTGCTCGGTCGCGGTGCGGTTGAAGTCGAGCAAGGTGATGGGCGTGGGCCAGCCCTTCGCGTCCTGCTCCTGCAGCATGGCGATGAACGGGGTGATGCCACTGCCGCCCGCGAGGAAGAGCGCGCGCTGCCACGTCGCGGGCAACACGAACTGGCCGTAGGGGCCCTTCACCTCGAACACGTCACCGGTCGCGACCTTCGAGGTGAGGTGCGTCGACACCTGGCCGTCCTTCACCGCCTTCACCGTCAGGCGCAGCGGCTGGCCCGGCGCGCGGCTGAAGGAGTAGGCGCGCCACGGCATCGCCGCGGTCGGCCGCAGCAGCACGAACTGCCCCGCCTTGAAGTCCATCGTCGCGTCGAGCTCGAAGCTCACCGTGGAAGGCGTCTCGCGGGTGACCGCGGTGACGCGCCACGCGAGGGTGACCGGAGCGGCCGCGCGCGCTGGCGCCGGGCTCTTCTTCTTGAACAACGAGCCTAAGAAACCCACGGGACCACTCCTTGCGGCAGGTGAGGCGGCTGCCTGTACCACACCCCGGACCGGTGACCGGGAGGCCGCGCAGCCCGCGGAATAAGGGTGGATCGTCGCTGCCGTCACTCTGGAGAGGGCCAGCGGCAGGCGCGCTCCGCGGAACGCCCGCGCGTCGGGTGCGTCGGCTGATGCGCGAGCCGACGCCCTCGAGGGGTGGCTGGAGCGGTCACCGCAAAACGGGGGTCACTGGCGACGGCGTCGCCAGGCCCCGAGCAACGCCAACAGTCCGAAGCCCTCGACGCCGGAGGTCGCGCCACACCCGCAGCCGCGGTTGAGCGCCGGAGTGAGCCGCTCGGTCCCCAGCGCGGCCCGCGTGAGCACGCCCGTCGCCGTGCCTCCATCTCTCGCGCCGGCATCGGGCAGCGGAGGCGGAGGCCCGGCGTCACCGACCGGAGGACTTCCCGCGTCGGGGCGCGGCAGCACGCCGGCGTCGCGCACGCCCGCGTCACGCACCCCGGCGTCGAAGACCGGCGGCGTCCCCGCGTCGAACAGGTCCATGCCGCCGTCGAACACCACGCCCGCGTCGAGCGGCGCCCCCAGCACGTCGATGCGATCGACCTGGTAGCCGAGGCGCTGCTGCGAGTTGTCGCTCACCAGGCGGATGTTCACCGTGTCGCCCATCACCGCGACCGAGGTCACGTTCTGCTGCGCGCCCCCGAGCACCTGGAAGAGGTCTCCCTCGGCGTCGGTCAGGTAGAGGTTGTCGCAGTGCTGCGAGAGGCAGCTGTTGTGCGTCTCCAGGTCGATGCGCACGAAGTGCACCAGCAGTCCCGTCGCGCCGGGCACGGTCACCGTGCGCACCTCGTCGGTGCTCGCGCGGTAGTTGCCCGCCGCGTCCCGCACCGGCCCGATGGACACCGGCAGGCTGGTCACCGGCCCCGCGGGCGCCGGCGTCGAGAGCTGCCGCGAGAGCCCCTGGGCAATCATCGTGCGGCGAATGGTGGGCTCGTTGACGCCGGCGTTCGCCGTGCGGTCGGCGCTGACCAGCGCGGCGGTCGCGGTGAAGAAGGTGCTGCTGGTGCCCATGAGGAAGTGCGCCTCGAAGACGAGCTTGTCGGTGGCGTCGGCCCCGAGCTGCCCGCGGAGCTTCCACAGCGCGGCCGACCACATCTCGCCGTCGTCGTGCACCTCGTTCACCTCGGCCTCCGGGTAGTGCTTCTTGCCGTCGACGCGGCGCAGGCACTTCGGGGTGTCCATCGAGTAGCTGGTGCCGTCCCAGTCGCCCACGCAGGCCGGGTCGCTGAGCTGGGGGTGACCGGCGTCGGGCGCCAGCGCCAGCGAGAACGAGGCCGCGAGGTAGTCGCCGAAGCCTTCGCCCATCGCGCCCTCGTCGCCGCCGCCGAAGCCGGGCACCTGGTTGTCCTGGATGGAGTGGCCGTACTCGTGGGTGACGATGTCGCCGTCTTCCGCGTCGTCGACCCCGCCGGTGCCGAAGTTCAGGCGCCCGCTGTTGCTCGTGTAGAACGAGTTGTCGGCGTTCTGCGCGTCGACGATGGCGCCCTGCACCCGGTTGTCGACGTTCATGAAGCCCAGCGCCTGGATGCGGGTCTGCGCGCGATCGAGGTGGAAGTAGACGTTGGCCTGCTCGAAGCCGAGGTTGTCGCGCGCGAACTGGAAGTCGTTGGTCGCCGACATCACCCGCGCGCCCGCGTTGGTGGTGCGCACGTCGGCGAAGCTCCCGCGGGTGAAGCCGCTGCCGTCGAGGTGGGGCAGCGGCACCAGGAAGCGGGCCGCGTCGAGCGCGGGGGTGGTCGCGTTGTTGCCGTCGACCATCGTCAGGTCGTTGGTCGAGGCCACCGCGTTCATGTCGAACACGAAGCCGGTGCCCGTCACCGTCGCCTGGAAGTGCACGCCGTCGCGGCGGGCGAGCTCGTCACCGGTGGCGGCGTCGATGAAGAGGGTCCAGTCGTGGGGCGGGGTCGCCTCTTCCATCGGCAGCGTCACCGCCCACGCGAGCCGCGCAGCGCCTTCGTGGGTCACCGACACGCCGCGGGTGGTGGTGGGCTCGGCCGAGAAGGGGCCCGACGTCGACCCGGTGAGGGCCTTCGCGCGGGCGAGGGCGAACGCCTGGCCGAGGTCGCCTGCGGGCTGCACACGCCACGCGCCGTCCTGGTGCTCGAGGTTCACCGCGCGCACCGAGCGCTGCTTGCCGTCGTCACGCACCAGCACGATGACCTCCGCGCCGAACACCGGGAGCACCTGGCCGTCGACGTCCTGCTGCTGGGCGAAGCGCAGGTAGGTGCCCGAGAGGCCCTCGCGCGTCGTGCGCAACGAAAGCGAGCTGCCTCGGCCGTCGAGGTGGAACTCGGCCGCGCGGCTGGCGAGGAAGGCGCGGGCTGTGGCCTCGGCGTCGCCCGTCGACGTGAAGAGCTCGCCAGAGAGCAGTTGGGGACGCTCCTTCGCCTCGTTCCACAAGGCGTCGCTCGAGGCACGCGACGATGGAGGTGGAGCCACCTCACAGCCGCTCGACAGCACCAGCATGAGGACGAAACCGACGAGGACTTGACGCACGATGCACCCGTTCTTCCTTCGACGGGCTTCCCCAGCCAGTCGAGGCGGCGGGTTGTATCAGGCCCGGGGGTTTTCGCTCAGGGCAGGGCGGGCGCGGCGTCGACCGGAAAGAGGGCGGCGATGATGGCCAGCACCGCCACCGTCACCACGAAGGCTCCGAGCACGGCGAAGCTGGCGATGCGCACCGGCTCGAGCCGCTCGTGCTTGAGGCGGAGCGCCCGCACGCTCGCGACCACGCCGATGAGCGCCGGGACGCTGAGCGCGACGCAGGGGAAGAAGAGAGGGTCCTCGAAGCCGACGTCGATCGCACAGAAGCTGGCCGCGAAGAGCCAACCGCTGGACAGACCGAGCATGCTCGAGAGGCGCATGGGGCGAACGCTGGCACGAATCGGCCGGGGCCCCTACAGGCGGTCGCGCTTCGAGCGCCGGCGCAGCAGTACCAGCAGCCCAGCTATCGTCACGGCCATCGGCGCGGCCGTGCAACCCGTCGGCGTGGGTGCGGGGCTGGTCCCCGCGTCCGGGTTCGGCCCCGCGTCCGGGTTCGGCCCCGCGTCTGGGTTCGGCCCCGCGTCACGGGTGCCACGCACGCAGACGTTGCCTTCGCAGATGAACTGGTCGCAGCTCGCGGCACACTGTGCGTCGGCGGTGCAGAAGCCGGCCTGTGCTGAAGCGCACTGGTCGTTTCCGTTGCAGACCTGGCCGCAGGTGCAGGTCGCCGCGCCGCACGGGCACGTGGCGCTGGTGCAGAAGCTCAGCGGGAGGCCGGCCTCGGCGAGCGCAGGGAGTGAGAGCAGGGAGAGGGCGAGGCAGGCGGCGCGGAAGTTCATGGGACGTCAGACTCCCGAGGCCGGCGCAGTGGGACATCGCGGCGTCGCCAGCGACGCGAGAGCAGGAGTCCGAGCAGGAAGACGGGTGTCGCACTCGCACCCGAGCAACCACAGGTGGTGAAGCTGATCGGCTGCGGGTCGGTGCCCGCGCCG
>JBBRUE010000380.1:0-6724 GCA_038248085.1 Myxococcales bacterium
TACGCCGAGACCGACGACGACCGCGCGGGCCAGCGAGCGCTCGCGCAGACGCCGTGGTGGAAGTGACTCACGGCGCGGTGACGACGACCTTTCCGTACGCTTCGCGGCTGGTGAGGGCGTCCATCGCGTCGACGAGCTGCTCGAGCCGGTACGCCTTCTCGTAGACCACCGGCTTCACCTTCCCGGCGAGGAAGAGCTCGCTGAGCGCGCGGTGGGCCGCCTCGACCTTCTCCGGCGCGAACATCTTGTACGCCCCCCACTGCAGCCCGACGACCGACGCGGTCTTGAGCAACAGCCGGTTGACCGAGATGGAGGGGATGACGCCCGACGCGAAGCCCACCACGAGGATGCGGCCCTCGAAGGCCACCACCCGGGTCGACTTGTCGAAGGTCTCGCCGCCGATCGGGTCGTAGATGACGTCGGCGCCGCGGCCTTCGGTGAGCGACTTCACCTCGGCGACGAAGTCCTGGGTGCGGGTGTCGATGACGTGGTCGGCCCCGCAGCGCCGGGCGACCTCGCCCTTCATCGGCCCGCCGGCCGTGGCGATGACACGCGCGCCGAGGGCCTTGCCGAGCTGCACCGCCGCGGTCCCCACGCCTCCCGCCGCGCCGTGCACCAGCAGGGTCTCGCCGGCCTTCAACTGCGCCCGGTGGGTGAGCGCGAAGTACGACGTCTGGTACGTGAGGTGAAAGCCCGCGGCCTCGGCGTCGCTCATGCCCTCGGGCACCTCGAGGAGCAGCGGGTCGGGCGCGACGAAGCACTCCGCGAAGCTGCCGTGAATCTGGCTGACCAACACGCGCTGGCCGGGGGTGAAGCGGCTCCCTTCGCCAACGGCCTCGACGATGCCCATCGCCTCCATGCCGGGGATCGCGGGGAGCTCGGGCTTCATCTGGTACTTCCCCTCGACGAGCAGCATGTCGGGGAAGTTGAGCGCCAACGCGCGGGTGCGCACGAGGCACTCCTGGGCGCCGGGCGTCGGGGTCGGCACGTCCACCAGCTTCAATACGTCACGCGGCGGCCCGAAGGCGGCGAATTGCCAGGCTCTCATCGGGGGGACGCTAGCCCGATCGATCGCGCTTGGCGGACGAGCAACGCGCGGGACCCCGGCCGCCGCCGCTCCGAGAGCCCACCCGGCCTGAAACAGAAGCTTCATTCAGGCCAGCGAACGAACTGACGAACGGCCGTACTAGCTTTGTCCGATGCCCCGAGCCGCGGAGGTCACGTGAGCACCGACTGGAAACCCAGGCTCTCGCCGACCGCGAACCTGCGCGCGCTGACGCTCACGCCGGCCGAGGCCTTTCTCCTCTCGCTCGCCGATGGGAACACCTCGCTGCGCGACCTCGGGCTGATCACCAACCAGAGCGCCGAGCAGGTGAACGGGGTGCTGGCCCGGCTGGTCGCCGAAGGGGCGGTGCTCGCGCCGGCCGCTGTGCCCGGGGCTCCGGAGGTCGATGTCGCTTCCCAGGAAGCGCCGCCGGCCGTCGACGACGCTGAGCCCGACGAGACGCCGGCGGAGGACCGCGAGACCCAGGCCAGCCACCTCGCGCTGTACCGCCAGCACTTCCACCACCTGCCGCCCGACGAGCGGGCGTCCATGGCCGCCGTGATGAGCGGAGCCCCGCTCTCGGCGCTCTGCTTCGACCCGGTGCCCGCGGTCATCCGCGCGCTGGTGCTGAACCCCCACGCCGGCCTCGAGCAGGGCCGCCTCATCGCCGCGCACCACCAGAACTCGGCGGGGCTCGAGTGGCTGCTGAACCGGCCCGAGCTGATGCGCGACACGCAGGTGCAGCGGCTGCTCTTTCGCAACCCACAGCTCAACGAAGGGCAGCTGCGCCGGCTGGTGCAGTCGCGGCGGTTGCTGGAGATCTGGAAGCTCTCGGTGAGCCGCGAAGCGACGGCCCAGACGCGCGCCGCCACCGCCCGGCTCCTGCGCGCCCGCTTCCCCACGGGCGCCGCCGAAGAACGCGTTGAGCTGATCTTCACCACTGAGGGCCGGGCGCTCGCGGGGCTCTCTGGGTTGAGCCTCGACGGCAAGACCGTCGCGCTGCTCTGCGCGCGCACCTACGGCTCCCCGCTGCTGGTGCAGAACATCGCGCGGTGGTCGGCCTGTCCACCGGTCTTGATCGCCCACCTCATCAAACAGCCCCTGGTCATGCGCCAACCCCGACTGCGGGCGTTGCTCCAGCAGCACCCCAACGCGCCGGCCCACGTGAAAGGCACCTGAACGCCCTGGCCGGCGAACGCGAGCACTACCCGCGAGCCCCCGTCAGTCCTAGGTTGACGCCCGTGAGTGCAACCGAGCGACCCCCGGGCGAAGACGTCTCCGCCCAACGCCGCGCCGAGCTGGCGCTGATCGAAAGTGAAGCGCGCTGGACGTTCGCGCTCCAGGGCGCTGGAGATGACGTCTGGGACTGGAACATCCAGGCGGGCACGGCCTTCTTCTCCGCCCGCTGGAAGGAAATGCTCGGCCACTCGGACGATGAAGTCGGTGGCTCGGCGGACGAGTGGGTCAAGCGGGTGCACCCCGAAGACCTGCCCGGCGTCATGGCCGATCTCCAGGCGCACATCGAAGGCAAGACGCCGACGGCGATCGTCGAGTACCGGCTGCGCTGCAAGGACGGCGAGTGGAAGTGGGTGCTCGGCCGGGGAATGGTCGTCAGCCGCGACGAGGCAGGAAAGCCGGTGCGCATCGTCGGCACCAACGCCGACATCACCCAGCGCAAGACCCACGAGACCCAGCTCGTCGAGTTGAACCGCGCCCTCGCGCAGAAGAACCAGGAACTCGAGCACGCCCTCGCCGCGGTGAAGCGGCTCGAGGGCATCATCCCCATCTGCATGTTCTGCAAGAAGATCAGGAAGGACGACAACTCCTGGCAGCAGCTGGAGGTCTACATCTCGGAGCACACCGACGCGATGTTCAGTCACGGCCTGTGCGCCACCTGCAGCAAAGAGAACTACGGGTGACCTTCACAAGCTGAGGTCGGCCTTCGTCGCGGGCGCGTTGGGAGCCGCTTCGATCGCTGCCTCGCGGGGCGCGTAGCCTTCCTTGCGCGCGCGCACCTTGTACTTACCGGCGGTGATGTTCTTGAAGCGGTAGTTCCCCTGCTCGGTGGAGCGCACCGTCTGCATCACCTTCCCGTCGTCATCGACGAGGTCGACGAAGGTGTTGCTGCTGCCGATGCCGAGCGCGCCGAGCTTCAGGTTGCCCTCGACCTCGCCGTAGGTCTCCCGCTGCACGCGGTCGCTGTCGTGGAGGAAGAGCGCCGACTCGGTCTGCCGTGCCGCGCCCTTCTCGTCCTTGAACGACACCTTCGCCAGGTAGCGCCCGCGCGGGAGCGGCGTCTTCTTCGCGTCCCGCCCGTCCCAGCTGAACTGGGTGGCGCCGGGCTCGGCCTTCGCGGTGGTGACGAAGACCCTCGTCTTCGGGGCCTCCTTCGCGTCGACGCTCCAGAACTCGACCTCCACCTGCCCGGTCACCTTCGGGTCGGCGATATTGCGCAGGCTCACCCGCGTCTGCTGGGTGGCCTCGTCAAAGACCGCGCCCACCTCGGTGAGGAAGACGTCGCCGGCGAAGACCTCGAAGCGGCGGCGGCTCTGCTTGTTCTTGCCGTTGACCGCCACCACGTCGACGACGTGCTTGCCGGCGCTGAGCTTCGTGGTGTCCCACGAGAAGCGGAGCTTCGGGCCGCACGCGGTGGCCACCCTGCTGTCGTCGATCGACACCGAGAGCTCCGCGATGCCGCCCGACTGGTTGTCGATGGCGTTGGCGTCGAGCGTCACCGCGCCCGAGACGTGCTGCCCGTCGGTGAGGCCGCTGACCTCGACGGTGGCGACGTCGACGGTGACCAACCCGAGCACCGCCCACATCGTCTCGCCCTTCTCACTGCCGTTCTGCCCGCTCTTCGCGGTGCGCCACGCGCCATCGGGGCTCTGCTTCGAGAGGAGATAGCTGATGGCCTTCGCCAGCGCGGGGTCGCCGTCGGAGAAGCCGGCCACCTTGAGGGCGTAGATGGCCTGGCCGGTCGCGAAGGCGTCGCTGCCGTCGCCGTTGAGCGACCAGCCGCCGTCCTTGTTCTGTCGCGAGAGCAGCATCTGCTGAAGCCGCGTGGACGCGGGCTCGCTGCGCGTCACCCCGGCCGACGCGAGGCCGAGCAGCGCGAACGAGAGGTCCTGCACGTAGACGCCCTGCGCGGTCTTCCACGACTCTGACTTGCGGGTGAGGAAGCGCTCGGCCTTGCGCATCGGCGAGAGGTAGCGATCGTTCGCGGTGCGCGCGTACGCCTGGCGCCAGGTCTGCGCAGCCTGGAAGGTGGTCTGCATGGTGCCGCCGGTGACCGGGAGCCGCGCGTCGTCGTCGACGATGGCCCCGTCTTCCGACTGGATGCGCATCAGCTCGTCGGCGTACTTGAGGAGCTCCTTCGTCTGCGAGTCGTCGATGTAGCGATCGAAGCGGGCCCACGCGGCGCCCTCGAAGGCGACGCCGGTGGCGTGCCCTCCGGCAGTGACGCCCTTCTGGAGCGCGCTGACCATCGCCGCGAGGTCCGACGGCTTCACGTCGTATTGGTGGTGCTTCGCGGCAGTCAGCGCCTCCATGGTGACGGCCTGCACGTGGCAGCCGAAGCAGTTGTTGGCCTTCGTCCACGCGATGGAGGTGCCGGCGAGGTAGGTGAAGCCCTGGTGCGCGGCCTCGCGCGACTTCGCGTCACCCTGCCGCGTGGTGTCGGTCACCTCGGGGCGCTTGCACTGCGTGGTGGGTTCGAGCGCGAGGACGGGAGCGGCGAAGCAGACGAGTGCCATCGCCATGCGGCGGGAAGACGCGGACATGAAAGACCTCCGGGGTGGTGGTGGCTCTCGAACGGGGTGCGGCGCGGAAAGATCTCTCCGGGCGCGCGATTTCTTTCCCGGGAACCGTCGGGGGTGCCCGACGCGTCGGACCGGGTTCGGGCCGAAAACTATCGCGGTGAGTTGCTACAGGCATGATGCGCGCACTCTTCGGGGGTGCCGCACATGAGCTGGACGTCGACCGCAGTCATCCGCAGGCAGAAGCAGTGGACGGTGACCGTCGAGTCGTCGTCCGGCGAGTCGGCCGAGCTCACCTACGGCAGCGAGGCCCAGGCCCGGTACTTCGCCGCGGTGCTCGAGCTGCGCCCCTCGATGTTGCCCAAGCAGATGATCGCCCAGCGCCTGGCGTCGTTGCCGAAGGCCGCCCCGTCCGCGCCGCGGCGTCACGGGAAGTAGACGCGCCCCCGCAGGCGATCAGGTCATCAGCAGGGTGCCGCGCGCGTCGGGCTCACCACCGCGACGCGAGCCACTGCGCGACGCGCGGCACGGCCTCACGCCCTTCCCGGAGCCCCTGCAGGCTGAAGAACCCGTGCAGCACCCCGGGCACTTCGTCGACCATCGTGTCCACGTCCTCCTCGATCAGCCGCTTGGCGTACGCGCGGCCTTCGTCGCGCAGCACGTCGCACCCCGCGAGCATCACGTAGGCCGGCGCGAGCCCCTTCAGCGAGTCTGCGCGGAGCGGCGAACACCCCGGCTCCCGGCGCCGCGCCTCCTCGGGCACGTACTCACGGCAGTAGTACCGCATGGTCTCGCGCGAGAGCAGGTGACCGGTGGCGAACGCTTCGTACGACGGGGTCTCCGCGGCGCAGTCGGTCACGGGGTAGAACAACACCTGCGCCGCGACCTCGGCCCGCGACTGGTGCGCCACCACGGCCGCGAGGTTCCCGCCCGCGCTGTCACCCGCCACCACCACGCGTCGTCCCACCGCGAGCGCGCGGGTCACGGCGAGGCAGTCGTCGAGCGCCGCCGGGTAGCGGTGCTCGGGCGCGAGCCGGTAGTCGACCGACACCACCTCCCGCTTCGTGGCGAAGGCCAGCGCGCGCGCGGGGGCGTCGTGCGAGTCGACGTCGCCGACCACCCACCCGCCTCCGTGGAAGTACACCAGCACGCCGGGCTGCGCGGCCTGCGGCACGTAGCGCCGCACCGGAACGCCCGCGACCGTCTCGTCGCGCACCGACCCGAGCTTCGGGCGGCCTCCGGTGATGAAGGCCGGTCCCTTCGTCGCGTTGCGCATCGACGCGCGGGCCGCGGCCGGGGTCATCGTCTCCGTCGGCCGCGCCACCAGGCCCGAGAGCGCGGCGATCGCGCGCCACTTGAAGGTCAGCTTCGTCATCGGCGCGACGCTACAGTGAAGGCATGCCGAAATGGCTCAAGGTCGTGCTCAGCGTCTTCGGGGTCCTGCTCTTCCTCTGCCTCTCCTGCGGGGGCGCCGGCTACCTCTGGGTCGACCAGAACAAGGACCGGATCAAGAGCTCCGGTGACGCCGCGAAGAAGGAAGGCCTCGCGTTCGCCGCCACCGCCGACGCCGGGGGCTGCGTCGACGAGGCGCTGCGCCGGCTGACGGTGAAGAGCGGCATCATCGACCAGGCCCTCAACAACATCTTCCTCCAGGCGTGCCTCGAGGCCGCGCCGAAGCCGCGCCGCCGGCCGGCGCGCCCGGCGGCGAACCCCGACGCGTTGATCGACCCGTTCCAATGAGGGGCCCGGCGCTGGCGACGTGGCTGCTCGCCGCGGCCGCGCTGGCGGCCTGCGCGCGTCCGGCGGCGCGGCCCCCGGCGCCGGTCGTTGGCGAGGCCGAGGCGCGCCGGCTGGCCACCAGCGCGCAGCTCCACTTCGATCTCGGCGAGTACGACGCCGCCGCGTTCGACCTGCGCGCCGCCTA